>JALORM010000231.1 GCA_025458985.1 Paracoccaceae bacterium
CCGGCTGACCCCGCGCACATAGGCCTCGTCGGAATAGTTGGACCAGAACAGGATCCGGGTCTGCGGGCGTTCGCGCCAGATCGTGCGCGCGGCCTCGATGCCGTTGCGCGGGCGCATCTGGAGGTCCATCACCACATGGGCGTCGGGCAACTCGCGCGCGCGGCTCTCGCCGTCAAGCCCGTTCGATGCCTCGATGACCGAGGCGCATTCGGGCAAAGCCTCGCGGACCGCCTCGCTCAGGTAGGCGCGGTGCAGCGTGTCGTCCTCGACGATCAGCACCCTCATGTCGTCTCTCGCACCGCAGCCTCGGCATCGGCCAGCGCCAGCGCCACGCGGACCGTGGTGCCGGTGCCGCCCGGGCCTGCGCCAAGCCCGAACCGCGCCCCGATCAGACGTGCCCGCGTGCGCATGTTGTCGATCCCCATGCCGTCCTGCCGCCGCGCCCCGCCCAGGCCACGGCCGTCGTCGGTGACGGTCAGCACGATCTGCCCGCGCGTTGCCGACAGGCGCACGACGATGCGCCGCGCGCCTGCATGGCTGACCGCGTTGTTCACCGCCTCCTGCACGATGCGGAAGAGCGTGACCGCGATCGGCCCCTGAAGGCGGTCGATCGCGCCCCCGGTGTCGTCCACCAAGAGCCCGGAGGGCGGCGGGACACTGTCGCGGACCGCGCGTTCCAGGTGGTTCTCGACCGCCTCGGCGAAGCCGAACAGGTGCAGCACGCTGGGCTTGGCCGCCTCGATGATCTGGCGCAGCGCGGCCATGCTGGCCTGGAGGCTTGCGGCGATGGCGGCGACCTCGGCCGGATCGGTCGCCTCGGCCTGCGCGAGCCGCTCCAGCCGCCGCGACAGCCGGGTCAGGTCGGCGAGCGTCTGGTCGTGCAGGTCCATGCCGATGCGCTGCCGTTCCACCTCGAGCGCTTCGGTCAGCCTGAGCGCCCCCTGCCGCAGCCCCTCCTCGCGGGCGCGGGCCTCGGCCTCGACGATGGCCGCCTCGCGCGCCCGTTCGGCCGCGCGCAGCGCATAGAAGTACGGCGCCAGCATCTCGGCCAGGTGGCCGACGCTGCGCACCGCCGCCTGGTCGTAGACGCCGGGCTCGTGCCGCGAAAACGACAGCGCGCCGATCACCTCGCCATGCACGATCATCGGCACGTGCAACCGCGCGCGCAGGCCGTGGTCGTGAATGGGGCGCGTGAAGGCGCCGGCGAACTGGAACCGCGGGTCGGCGGTCGCGTCGTCGGTCAGGATATGGTCGACCTCGCCCACCAGCAGCGACCGGATCGGGCTGAAGGCCACAGGCGCCTGCGCCGCGCTGCCCCAGGCGGTGTCGATCCCGGTCTCGTAGGCGGTGTGCACCTGACCGTCGTGGCGCACGATGCAGACGTCGAGATGGTCGTAGGGCACGATCTCGGCCACCTCGGCCGCGACGGCGCGGATCGCCGACAGGAAATCGAGCTGCCCGGCCAGAAGCCGGGAAATCCGGAAGAACTGGTTCAGACGGGAATTGGAACGCCCGGTCGGCACGCGGCTTGGCATCGCACTTCCTTTCGCGGCCATCATGGTCGCGATGCCCCCTGGTGGAAAGGGGCTGCCCTGCAGCGGCGTTGCGGGATCCCGCATCTTGTGCCGCGGACATCTGCAAACCCCCTGCGAATTGGCACCTAGCCATGTCGCGCGACGCCATGCGACCGTGCCGCCTGCGGGAGGAGGAACCCGCATCATGACGCCTCGGACCGTGGCATGGGCTCACGGCCGTCGGTTGCACGGGGAGGAGACCACAATGATGAGAGCCGTTCTCTTGACGACCGCGCTTGGCCTGGGCCTCGGCGCGGTTGCGGTGCCCGCGGGTGCGGACACCTCCGACAAGCGCATCGCGCTGTCCAACAACTATGCCGGCAATTCGTGGCGCCAGGCGATGCTGACAAGCTGGGAAACCGTCACCGCACCCGCCGTCGCCGACGGCATCGTGGCCGCTGCCGACGCATTCACCACGGCCGAGAACTCGGCGCCCGAGCAGGCCGCCCAGATCCAGAACATGATCCTTCAGGGCTACGATGCCATCGTGGTCAACGCGGCCTCGCCCACCGCCATCAACGGTGCGGTGAAGGAGGCCTGCGACGCCGGCATCGTGGTGGTCAGCTTCGACGGCATCGTGACCGAGCCCTGCGCCTGGCGCATTGCGGTCGACTTCAAGGAGATGGGCCGCGTGCAGGTCGAGTACCTGGCCGGGCGGATGCCCGAGGGCGGCAACCTTCTGGAGATCCGCGGCCTTGCCGGCGTCTTCGTCGACGACGAGATCAGCGCGGGCATCCATGCGGGCGTCGAACAGTTCCCGCAGTTCACCATCGTCGGCTCGGTCCACGGCGACTGGGCGCAGGACGTGGCGCAGCGGGCGGTCGCGGGCATCCTGCCCTCGCTGCCCGAGATCGTGGGCGTCGTGACCCAGGGCGGCGACGGCTACGGCGCGGCGCAGGCGATCGCGGCGGCGGGCCGCGACATGCCGGTGATCGTCATGGGCAACCGCCAGGACGAGCTTCTGTGGTGGAAGGAACAGAAGGACGCGAGCGGCTACGAGACGATGTCGGTCTCGATCGCGCCGGGCGTCTCGACGCTGGCCTTCTGGGTGGCCCAGCAGATCCTTGACGGGCGCGAGGTGCCGAAGGACCTGGTGGTGCCGTTCCTGTCGATCAGCCAGGACAGCCTCGAGGCAGACCTGGCCAGCACGCCCGAGGGCGGCGTGGCCAACGTCGAGTATTCGCTCGAGGATGCCGTCGCGGTGATCGACGGCACGAACTGACGTAACCTTCCCGGCGGCAGGCCCTTCGGGGCCTCTGCCAAGAGGTGTTTGCCTGCCGTGACGGAGCCCTCCGCCGCCCTTCTTGCCGTGCTCGACGCAGGCCAGCGCTTCGGCGAGGTCCGTGCGCTGGATGGTGCGAGCCTTGCCATCGGGGCGGGGGAATGCGTGGGACTTGTCGGCCACAACGGAGCCGGCAAGTCCACGCTGGTCAACATCCTGAACGGCGGGCTCACGCCCCAGGCAGGCCGGATCGAGGTGGCCGGCCGGCCCGCCGCCTGGGACGTGGCAGCCGCACGGTTCTTCGGCCTGCGCTGCGTGTTCCAGGAACTGTCGCTGTGCCCGAACCTCACGGTGGCCGAGAATGCGCGCCTGGTGCACCGGGCCGACTTCGGCTGGCGCTGGCGCGGCCCGGCGCGGCGCATGGCCCTTGCGGCGCTGGACCTGGTGTTTCCGGGCCACGGCATCGACCCCGGCGCGCAGGTGGGCCACCTGCCCATCGCCCGGCGCCAGATGGTCGAGATCGCGCTCGCCTTCGCCGAGACAACCCATCGGCCGCGCCTCGTCATCCTCGACGAGCCGACGTCGTCGCTCGACGCAGGCCTCGCGCGGCAGCTTCTGGACCACGTGCGCCGCTTTGTCGCGGCGGGCGGCGCGGTCGTTCTGATCTCGCACATCCTGCCCGAGGTGCTGGGCACCGCCACCCGGATCGTGGTGATGAAGGACGGCCGCGTTGTGGCCGACCGGCCCGCGCAAGGCTTCACGCAGGAGGGCCTTGTCGAGGCGATGGGCTCGGCCGCGACCGCAATCGCCCGCCGCGCCCTGCCGCCGGCCGCGGCCGCGCGCGAGCCGGTCCTGTCGATCGACCAGCCGCGCGGATTGTCCATCCGCGCCGGGCGGGGCGAGATCGTGGGCCTGACCGGACTTGCCGGACACGGCCAGACGGAACTGCTGCGCCGCATCCACGAACGCATCGCATCGGGCTGGCATACGCCTTCGGCGCCGCGGGTGGCGTTCGTCGCGGGCGACCGGCAGCTTGACGGGGTCTTTCCGCTCTGGTCGATCCGGCGCAACCTGTCGCTGTCGGCCCTTCGGTCGCTGACGCGGCTCGGCCTTGTCGATGCCGAGGCCGAGGCGCGGACCGCCGACGACTGGCGCGCGCGCATCGGCATCCGTTCGCCCGACCTCGGCCTGCCGATCCTGTCGCTGTCGGGCGGCAACCAGCAGAAGGTGCTGTTCGCCCGCGCCCTGATGGCCGCGGCGCCGGTGATCCTGATGGACGATCCCATGCGCGGCGTCGATGTCGGTACCAAGCGCGAGGTCTACGGCATCGTCCGGGCCGAGGCCGAGGCGGGCCGGACCTTCGTCTGGTA
>JALORM010000232.1 GCA_025458985.1 Paracoccaceae bacterium
GCACGATCCCCCGCGCCTTCAGCCCGGCCACATGCCCCGCAACCCAGGCCCGAACCCGCCCCGCAAACGCCTTGCCGTCGATGATCTCCGCCGTCATGGCCTGCCCCTTCTCTAGTTCCGAAAATACTCCCGCCGGAGGCGGCGCGGGACCGGTTCGGGCCCGCGCGCGGGCGAGCGGGGGCTCGACGCCCCCCGAGCCCGCCCCTCCCCGGAGGCGTGCGCGGCCTAGAACAGCCCCTCGACCTGGCCCGAGGCGTTCAGCCCGATGGTTTCGGCCGAGGGCACCTTGGGCAGGCCCGGCATCGTCATGATCTCTCCGCAGATCGCGACGATGAAGCCGGCCCCTGCCGACAGGCGCACCTCGCGGACCGGCACGGAATGGCCGGTCGGCGCGCCACGCTGGTTCGGGTCGGTCGTGAACGAATACTGCGTCTTGGCCATGCAGATCGGGAAGTGGCCGTAGCCTGCTGCCTCCCAGGCCTTCAGCTGCTCGCGCACCGCCTTGTCGGCGATCACGGCATCGGCATGATAGATGCGCTTGGCGATGGTCTCGATCTTCTCGAAAAGCGGCATGTCGTCGGGGTAGAGCGGCGAGAAGTCCGACGTGCCCCCCTCGGCGAGCCGCACGACCGCATGGGCCAGGTCCTCGATCCCCGCCGACCCTTGCGCCCAGTGCCGGCAGAGGATCGCCTCGGCGCCCTGCTCGGCCACATAGGCCTTGACGGCCGCGATCTCGGCCTCGGTGTCGGAATGGAAGTGGTTGATCGCCACCACCACCGGCACCCCGAAGCCCTTGACGTTGGCGATGTGCCGCCCGAGGTTCGGACAGCCCTTCCTCACGGCCTCGACGTTCTCGGCCCCGAGGTCGGCCTTGGCCACGCCGCCGTTCATCTTCATCGCCCGCACGGTGGCGACGATCACCGCGGCCGACGGTCTGAGACCGGCCTTCCGGCACTTGATGTCGAAGAACTTCTCGGCGCCGAGGTCCGCACCGAACCCGGCTTCGGTCACCACATAGTCGGCCAGTTTCAGCGCCGTCTTCGTCGCGATGACCGAGTTGCAGCCATGCGCGATGTTGGCGAAGGGCCCGCCGTGGACGAAGGCGGGGTTGTTTTCCAGCGTCTGGACGAGGTTCGGCTGCATCGCGTCCTTCAGCAGAACCGTCATCGCGCCATCGGCCTTCAGGTCGCGGCAGTAGACCGGCGCCTTGTCGCGGGTGTAGGCCACCACGATGTCGCCGAGCCGCCTCTGCAGGTCGGCGAGGTCCGAGGCGAGGCACAGGATCGCCATGACCTCGGACGCGACCGTGATGTCGAAGCCGGTCTGCCGCGGGAACCCGTTCGCAACTCCGCCCAGCGACACCACGATGTCGCGCAGCGCGCGGTCGTTCATGTCCATCACCCGGCGCCAGGCCACCCGGCGCTCGTCGATCCCGAGCGCGTTGCCCCAGTAGATGTGGTTGTCGATCATCGCCGACAGCAGGTTGTGGGCGCTGGTGATCGCGTGGAAATCGCCGGTGAAGTGAAGGTTCATCTCCTCCATCGGCACGACCTGCGCGTAGCCGCCGCCCGCAGCACCCCCCTTCATCCCGAAGTTCGGGCCGAGGCTGGCCTCGCGGATGCAGACGACCGCGCGCTTGCCGATCCGGTTCAGCCCGTCGCCCAGGCCCACGGTCGTCGTCGTCTTGCCCTCGCCCGCCGGCGTGGGATTGATTGCGGTCACCAGCACCAGCCTGCCGTCCGGCCGGCCTTCGAGGCTGCGGATGAAATCCTGCCCGATCTTCGCCTTGTCGTGCCCGTAGGGCAGAAGGTGTTCGGCGGGAATGCCCAGCTTCGCCCCGATCTCGAGGATCGGCTTCTTCCGGGCCTCGCGGGCGATCTCGATGTCGGTCTTCACGGCCATGATGCGCGGTCCTTCCGGGCAGGTGGTGCTTCGTCGCGCATAAAGCCCCGAACGCCGCGCGGCCGATAGGGGCTTTCCGACATTCCCCGCCCGGAAATCGACCGACGCGCGCGCCGGTGTGCGGAACCCGGCCACCCGGCCGGGCGTTCCTTCCCGACGCCACAGGAGAAGGAGAAGGATCATGTCCCCGACCCTCGTCCTCGCCAATGCCGGCTTTGCGATGGGCCTCGCGCTCGGCGCGCTGGTGCTTTCGGTGATCTAGGGCCGCCAGGCCCGCTGCGCCGGCACGAAGAGGCGCATTCGCTCGCCCACGCGCCACTCCCCCTCGCGCTCGACCCAGGCCGTGATTCCGCGCCTGCCCTTGGCCGCCGCCCGGAAGCGGGCGCCATGGCCCGGGGCCTCGGTCTCGACCTCGCGCGCGGGAAGCTGGCAGGGCAGGTTTTCCATGTCGACGACCACGGTCGCCCCGCCCTCGCCCTGAAGCCGCGAACCCGGCGGAAGGTGGGTGAAGTCGGGGATGCCGGCCACCACCGCGCTTGCGCCAAGCAGGGCAGGGTCGAGCGCGCCGAGGTCCATGGCCGCGGCGATCGCGGCCAGGTCGTCTGCAGACAGGATCGACAGCTGGCGGACATTGCGGATCTCGGTCCCGCGCGGATGCAGGGCAGCGACCCGCGAACAGGCGGGCCGGGTCAGTCCGCCATGGGCCTCGCCCTCGGGTCCTGCGAAGCCCAGCCGCAGCCGTTCGACGGCGGTCGCGCGCAGCGACGCGCCACGATCGAACACCCGGCCGAGCCACACGATTTCCCCGACATGGAGTGTTTCGGTCAGTGCAGCCATTCGGAACTCCCAGATTCGGCCCCGACCATCATGCAGCCGCCGTGCGATCAGCGACTGCCAGGCAGATGCAGCACCAAGAACACCCGCCGGAAGGGAAACAGGACCGAACCGTCCGCCTCGGCGCGGTAGACCGGCGCCAAGGCGGTCTCGTACGCCGCGACGAACGCGGCCGCTTCGTCCGGCGAAAGGCGCGCCAGATAGGGGCGCATCGCGGTCGATTCCGTGAAGAGCCGGACGGGGTGCCCGTTCCCTGATGGCGGCAGCGACTGGACGTACTCGGTCTCCCAGGCAGACACGGCGCCGAACGGGGCGAGGAGCCGCGCGTAATCCGCTGCTGCTCGTACCGGCGAGACGTGCCGGCCCCCCGGCGCGAAGAGGTCCGGAAAGAGCCGCCCGGCGACCTCGGCCAGAAGCCGGTGCGAGGGCGCGTCATGCTGGAGCGGCATCTGGACAGCAAGCGCGCCGCCGGGGGCGATCAGGCGGGCAAGGCGCGGCAGAAGACCTTCGTGGTCGCCAAGCCAGTGAAGCGCGGCGTTCGAGAAGACCAGCGCCGGCGGGACCGGGGGGGTCCAGGTCGCCGCATCGGCCTCGATCAGCGCGGCATAGTGGCCCGTCGCCCGCGCCTCTGCCAGCATCGCGGACGAGGCGTCGACGCCGACAAGCCGCCGCCCGGGCCAGCGCGCGGCCAGGGCCGCGGCCACCGCACCCGTGCCGGACCCGAGGTCTACGATATCCCCGGACGGCACGTCCGGCACCTGCGCCAGCAGATCCAGCGCGGGGCGCAAGCGAAAGCCCCGAAACCTGCCGTAGGCTCCGGGGCTCCAGTCTGTCGGCATGCCGCGTGTCAGGCGGTGGGCTCCGGATCGGGCAGGCCGCTGCCCTTCGGCTTCTTCGCCCGCGGCGTCCTGGGAATTGCAGCGACCGACGGGGCATTTCCGGACGAGGGGCCGGGCTTGTCCTGGCTGTCGTCGTCGCGTCCCAGCGGCTCGCCGTTGATCACGCGCAGGATCTCGGCGCCGGTCAGGGTTTCGTACTCCAGAAGGCCCTGCGCCAGGCGGTGCAGGTCATCCTTCCGTTCGGTCAGGATGCGCTTGGCGGTCGAGTAGCCCTCGTCGACGATGCGGCGCACTTCCTCGTCGATCTTCTTCTGGGTCTCGGGGCCGTGATTGGTGCCGGCGTTGTAGTTGCCGAGATAGCTTTCCCGTTCGTTGGCATAGTCGATGTTGCCAAGCTCGTCCGAGAAGCCGAACTGGGTGACCATTGCGCGGGCGATGCGGCTGACCTGACGGATGTCGGACATGGCACCCGAGGTCACGTTCTCCTTCCCGAAGATCAGCTCTTCCGCCACCTTGCCGCCCATCGCCATGGCGATCTGCGACTTGTACTTGGTGTAGGTCACGCTCAGCTGGTCGCGCTCGGGCA
>JALORM010000233.1 GCA_025458985.1 Paracoccaceae bacterium
GCCATCATCATCAGCGGATAGTTCCAGGGCGCGATCGAGGCGACGACGCCGATCGGGTCGCGCCGGATCATGCTGGTATGGCCGGAAAGGTATTCGCCCGCGACGGCGCCGTGCATGTTCCTGACCGCGCCCGCGAAGTAGCGGTAGCAGTCGACGATGGCCGGCAGTTCGTCGTTCAGCGCCGCATTCACCGGCTTGCCGGTGTTCAGCGCCTCGAGCCGGGCGAAGCCCTCGGCCTCGGCCTCGATCCGGTCGGCGATCTTCAGCAGATAGCCTGACCGCTCGGCCGGCGTGGTGCGCGACCAGCCCTCGAAGGCCTTGCGCGCGGCCTTCACCGCCCGGTCGATCTGGCCTTCGTTCGCTTCGGGCAGCGCCAGGATCGCCGAGCCGGTCCGGGGGTTCAGCACCTTCTCCTCGGTTTCGGTTCCGGCCTCGAAGGCGCCCCCGATCAGCATCTGCGTGTCCATCTGTCTCACTCCCTTGGGTCGGTGGTCACTTGCCCTGCCCGGCGACGGTGTCCGTCCCCCGGGTCAGGTAGTAGGCGGCGAGGATCGGCAGGAAGGTGACGAGCACCACGACCATGGCGACGACATTCGTCACTGGCCGCTGGCGCGGGCGCACCAGTTCCTCCAGCATCCAGATCGGCAGGGTCTGCTGCTGCCCGGCGGTGAAGGTGGTCACGATCACCTCGTCGAAGGACAGCGCGAAGGCCAGCATCCCGCCCGCCAGCAGCGCGGTCGCGACGTTGGGCAGGATCACGTGGCGGAAAGTCTGGAACCCGTTCGCGCCAAGGTCCATCGAGGCCTCGATGAGGCTTGCCGAGGTGCGGCGGAACCGCGCCACGGCGTTGTTGTAGACCACGACCACGCAGAAGGTGGCGTGCCCGAGCACGATCGTCCAGAAGCTGAACGGGATGTCGGCAAGATTGAAGGCCGAGCGCAGCGAGATGCCGGTGATGATGCCGGGAAGCGCGATCGGCAGGATCACCAGCAGGCTGATCGCCTCGCGCCCGAAGAAGCGGAACCGCGCCATGGCGGCGGCGCAGAGCGTGCCGAGGACCAGCGCGATGGCCGTCGAGATCGCCGCCACCCGCAGCGACAGCGACAGCGCCTGCCACACGTCGGGGCGGTTCCAGGCGACCTCGAACCAGCGCAGCGTCAGCCCCGGGGGCGGCCACTGGTAGCTTTGCTCCTCGGTGGTGAAGGCATAGGCGAAGATCAGCAGAAGCGGCACGTGCAGGAACAGCAGGCCCGCTCCGGCGGCCAGCTTCAGCCAGAGGGGCGCGGGCTGGCCGGTCATCGCGCGGCCTCGGCCCGGGCCCAAGAGCCTTCGAAGGCTCTTGGCAAATCCCTTCGAAGGGATTTGCGCCAGGAGGACTCAGAGCGCATCGAAGGCTCCCTGCCGCTTGGCCCACCAGAGGTAGAGCCCCATGATGACGATGGGCACCACCGCGAAGGCCGCCGCCAGCGGGATGTTCCCCGCCGTGCCCTGATGCTGGTAGACGGCAAGCCCGATGAAGCGGGCCGAGGTGCCCACGATCTGCGGGATGATGTAGTCGCCGAGCGTGAGCGAGAAGGTGAAGATCGACCCCGCGATCACCCCCGGCATGGCAAGCGGCAGGATCACGTGGCGGAAGGTCTGATCGGGGCGGGCGCCGAGATCCCCCGAGGCCTCGAGCATCGAGACCGGCACCCGCTCCAGCGAGGCCTGGATCGGCAGGATCATGAAGGGCAGCCAGACGTAGAGGAAGACAAGGAAGGTGCCCGTGGGGCTGGTGGACAGCGAGTTGCCGCCCACCCCGGGCAGCGCGAGCCAGGCTTCGAGCAACCACAGGAGCCCGACCGAGTCGAGCGCCCAGGTCAGGATGCCTTCCTTCGCGAGGATCAGCTTCCATGAATAGACCTTGACGAGGTAGCTCGACCACAGGGGCAGCATGATCCCGAGGTAGAAGACCGCCTTCCATCTTCCGCGCGCGTAGCGGGCGGCGAAGTAGGCGATGGGGAATGCCACGACCGCCGCCGCCGCCGTCACCAGCGCCGCCGTGAGCACGGTGCGCCGGATGATGTCGAGGTTCGCGGGCGTCAGAAGCTCGCCGTAGGTCTTGAGCGTCGGCTCGCGGACGATCACGCCCGAAAACTCGTCGATCGAGAAAAAGCTCTGCGCCAGAAGCGCGAAGAGCGCGCCGAGGTAGATCACCCCGAGCCAGAGGATCGGCGGCAGCAGCAGCAGGACCAGCAGCACCCGCGGCCGCCGCCAGAGCGCATCCGACAGCCGCGACAGCGGCCCGTCGCGTGGGCCGGCCGCCGGCTGCGGCAGGGGCGCGGCCGCCTCTGCCATCAGGGGCCCTCCATCAGGTGCAGGTCGCTGTCGCCCCAGCCGATCTCAATGGTCTCGCCCGGTTCGGGCACGACGGCGCCGCGCGGCAGAAGTGCGGTGACATCGCGGCCCGCCATCTCCAGGTGCAGCCGCGTGGCGGTGCCGAGGAAGGCGGTCGCGACGACCCGCGCGGGCCGGCCCTGCCCGACGATGCGGATCGCCTCGGGCCTGAGGCTCGCCCAGGCGCGGCGGCCGGCCACGGCATGGGTGACCTCGGGCGGAAAGACGTTGGACGACCCCACGAAATCGGCCACGAAGGGCCTGGCCGGACGGTTGTAGACCTCCTCGGGGGTGCCGACCTGCTCGATGCGGCCCTCGTTGAAGACCGCGATCCGGTCGGCCATGCTCAGCGCCTCGCCCTGGTCGTGGGTGACGAAGACGAAGGTGATCCCGACCTTGCGCTGCAGGGCCTTCAGCTCTTCCTGCATCTGCTCGCGCAGCTTGAGGTCGAGTGCGCCGAGCGGCTCGTCGAGCAGCAGGACCCTCGGCTTCATCACCAGCGCGCGCGCCAGCGCCACGCGCTGGCGCTGGCCTCCCGAGAGCTCGCCGGGCTTGCGGCCGCCGTAGCCCGGCAGCTTGACCAGGTCGAGCGCCGCCTCGGCCTCGCGCCGGCGCTCCTGCCGGCCGCGTCCCGCGATCATCAGCCCGTAGGCGACGTTGTCGATGACGTTCAGGTGCGGGAACAGGGCATAGTCCTGGAAGACAGTGTTGACCGCGCGGCGGTAGGGCGGCACGCCGCCCATACCCTCGCCGAAAATGCGGACCTCACCATGGGTCGGCTGCTCGAACCCCGCGATCAGCCTCAGGCACGTCGTCTTGCCCGAGCCCGAGGGCCCGAGCATGGCGAAGAACTCGCCCTCGGCGATCTCCATCGACACCCGGTCGACGGCGCGGACCGTCCCGAAGAAGCGGCAGACATCGCGGAATTCGACGGCAGAGGGCATTGCTCTCACATGTATCCGAAGAACGAGGCCCGCCCGCCCGATCGCCTCCCCACAAGGGAGAGGGCAGGCGTGGCGGCCAGGCACAGGCGCAGAGCGGCAGACGGGCAGGCTCCCCTCCCCACCTTGGGGAGGGGACGCGGGCGCGCGGAAACCCTCACCGCCCGCCGATCACGCCGATGTAGTCCGAGACCCAGCGGTAGTAAGGAACGCAGGCCCCCTCGCCCTGCGCGCAGTTCGCGACCGGCGTGGTCCAGAACCTGATCTTCTCGAAATCGGCGAGGCCGTTGGCGTCGCAGCCCTCCTGGGTCTGCTTCCCGCGCCCGTCCGAACAGGCGGCGGGCACCGCGGGCACCGCCCCGAACCAGACCGACAGGTCGGACTGCAGGTTCGAGCTGAGCGTGTGCTCCATCCACATGTAGGCGCAGTTGGGGTTCGCCGCGTCGACATGCATCATCGTCGTGTCGGCCCAGCCCGTCGCCCCCTCCTGCGGGATGACCGAGCCTACCGGCTCGCCCTGCGACTTCAGGAGGTTCACCTGGAACGGCCACGAGCCCGACGCGACGACGCCCTCGTTCTTGAAGTCGTCGATCTGGATGAAGGCGTCGTGCCAGTACCGGCCCACCAGCTCGCGCTGCTGGCGCAGAAGGTCGAGCGCGGCCTTGTATTGCTCGTCGTTGAGCTCGTAGGGGCTCGTGATCCCCAGCTCGGGCTTGTGGAACATCAGGTACTGCGCGGCGTCCGCCACATGGATCGGCCCGTCATAGGCCTGCACGCGCCCCTTGTTCGGCTTGCCGTCGGGCAGGTCCATCGGCTCGAACACCACGTTCCACGAGGTCGGCGGTAATGCACCCCGTCGACGGTGTGCCAGGGCGCGTCCTTCAGGCGGTCGTCGACCGTCGACCACGAGGGGATGAGGTCCACGTTCACCGGCTGGACCCGTTTGCCGGCGATAAGGCGCAGCGAGGCGTCCCCGCTCGCGGTGACAAGGTCGAAGCCGCCCTCGTTCATCAGCGCCACCATCTCGTCCGAGGTGTTGGCGGTCTTGACGTTGACCGCGCAGCCGGTCGCCTCCTCGAAC
>JALORM010000234.1 GCA_025458985.1 Paracoccaceae bacterium
AGCGGCGAGGCGGAATGGCCGAGGTGGCGCGACCAGTCCGAGGGCGCGATCTTGTCCTCGATCAGCGCGTCCATCGTCTCGGCGTCGGGCACCCGAAGCAGCGCCTCGGCGAGACACATGAGCGCCACGCCCTCGTCGGTCGACAGGCCGTATTCGGCGAGGAACACCTCCATCAGCCCCGGGCGCGCGGCCGCGCGGATCGCACGGACATAGTCGGCGCCTGCCGCCGCGATGCGATCCCGGTCGGCGGGCGACAGCGCCGCCTGCCGGATCAGCCGGTCGATGACCTCGGGCTGCGGGCCATAGGCGGCTGCGTCGATCCGGTCGCGCAGGGCGGCAAGCGGGGCGTCGAGCATGGGGGTTCCCTCCGGTCCGCCTCATGATACCCTGTTCCGGCAAGGCGTTCGGCCCGAAGATTGGCCCCAGGCAGGAGATTGTACCGAAGATGGGCGTTTCAGAAGGCGGATCGGATGGCAGCGGGCTTGACCGCTACGACCGGGCGATTCTGGCGGCGCTGTCTGCAGACGGGCGGATGAGCGTCGCCGACCTCGCCCGGCGCATCGGGCTGACCAAGAGCCCGGCGCATCGGGCTGACCAAGAGCCCGACCCAGGCGCGGTTGCGCCGGCTGGAACAGACCGGCGTGATCGGCTACCGCGCGATGCTGGACCCGGTGCGCCTTGGCCTCGCCCATGTCGCCTTCGTCGAGGTGCGGCTGTCGGACACCCGCGAGGCGGCGCTGCAGGCCTTCAACGCAGCCGTCCGGCAGGTGCCCGAGGTCGAGGAATGCCACATGATGGCCTCGGCCTTCGACTACCTGCTGAAGGTGCGCACCGCCGACATCGCCGCCTATCGCCGGGTGCTGGGCGAGCGCATCGGCGCCCTGCCCCACGTCGCCTCGACCTCGACCTACGTCGCGATGGAGGCCGTGAAGGACACCGGGCTCTAGCAGACCTAGGCCGTGAAGGACACCGGGCTCTAGCAGACCTTAGGGGGCGGCGCGGACCAGCGCGATCTCGTCGCCCGCCTCGGTGACAAGACGCAGCGCGTCCGGCCCGTCGGCCACGACGGAAAGCGGCCCGGCCAGCGCGGCCAGGAAGGCGCGTTCGACGGCGTCGCCCGCGCCGAGGCAGGCGCGCCGGGTGGTGCGCAGCGGGCCGAAGGTCAGGGTTCCCTCCGCGAAGGCATAGCTGCCGCCGAGGCTGTTGCAGCCGGTGCTGCCCGAGACCTGCGCCGCCTCGAAGGCGAGGCCCGCCTCGACCCCCTCGGGCACCTCCTGTGCGCCGATGCGGACGACGCGCCAGGCGGTGCCGGCAAGGCTGGCGGGCGCGGCGGCGGCTTCGGTCATCCGGGCCTCGACGACCGGCAGGCGGCAGGCGCATCCGGGCCTCGACGACCGGCAGGCGGCAGGCGAGCGCCGCCCCGGGCAGCGCGGCGGCGGCAAGGCCGATCAGGGAGCGGCGGGTAAGGGCCGGGGTCAGCGTCATGGCAGGTCCTTCCTCATCGGGTCGCTTTTCCATGCGACGCGCGCCGATCCGGGATCCTTGGCGCGCTTTACCTCGCCCGGCCAGCGGCTATTCTCGCCCCGCCCGCCCGCGTGGTGGAACGGTAGACACAGGGGACTTAAAATCCCTAGCCTTCGGGCGTGCCGGTTCGACTCCGGCCGCGGGCACCGGGCGGCCGCTGCAGGCCGGGTCCGCCCCGGGTCATCGCGCCCGTGGAACCGCACGACATCGTGAAGCGTTGCCGCGCAGGGCCACGGGCGCAACCGGCAGCGATCGCGGAGAATGCGCGGCGCCCGAGCGGGGGGACGGATGAGCGACACCGACGACATGGAGACCGACCTTCTGCGCCGCTCGGCGCATTGGTCGATGATCGGGCTCTTCCTGCTGGCGCTGGTGGCCGCGGTGACGCTGGCGCGGGTGTTCCTGATGCCGGTGATGCTGGCATTCCTGCTGTCGCTCACCTTCTCGCCGGTCCGCCGCACGCTCGGGCGCGCGGGCGTACCGGCCTGGGCCGTGGCGACGATGGTGACGCTCGCGCTCATCGCCGGCCTTGTGGCGGCCGCGGTCGGGCTGACCGCCCCGGTGCGGACCTATGTCGAGGACGCCCCCCGCATCCTGCGCGAGGTCGAATGGAAGCTGCGCGACGTGAGCAGCATGATCGACAAGGTCGCCGACGCAAGCCGCGAGGTCGAGCGTGTCACCGCGGGCGCGGACGACGTACGGCAGCGCGTGGCGGTGGCCGAGCCCGGCGCGCTCGAACGCGCGGCCTGGAACACGCCCTACGTGATCGCGCAGGTCGTGCTGACGCTGGCGCTGCTGTTCTTCCTGATCTCGTCGGGGGACCTGTTCTACGAAAAGCTGGTGAAGGCCAGCCCGACCTTTACCGACAAGCGCCGCGCGATCCGCATCGCCTATGACATCGAGCGCAAGATCAGCCACTATTTCCTGACCATCGCCACGATCAACGCAGGCCTTGGCCTGTCAATCGGGCTGGCGCTCTGGCTGATCGGGATGCCGAACCCGGCGGTGTTCGGGGTCATGGCGTTCCTGTTCAACTTCGTGCCCTATGTGGGCGCGATCCTCGGCGTGGTCATCACGTTCGGCATCGGACTTGTCACCTTCGACCAGGCGGGGACGGCGGCGCTGGCGGCGGCGGTCTACCTGACGCTGACGACCGTCGAGGGCCAGCTTGTCACCCCGTATGCGGTCGGCCGCAGCCTGAGGCTCAACCCCGTGGTGGTCTTCGTGTCGGTCGCGTTCTGGGGCTGGGCCTGGTCGGTGATCGGCATGGTCATCGCCGTGCCGATGCTGATCGCGCTGCGGGCCTTCTGCGAACACATCCCCGCGCTTGCAGGGCTGGGCCTGTTTCTGTCCGGCCGCGACGAGCCGCTGCCCGACGATCCGCCCGATGCGGGCGAGTCGGAGGGAGCCGCTGTGGCGGAAGAAGGCGTCGCCGCCTGACCTCGCGCGACGCCGCCCTGCCCGGGTGCGGGTCGGCCCGGCGGCTTGCGGGATGGACGGCTCAGTAAGGCAGCGGATGCGCGCGGTGCGTTGCGTCGATCTCGTCCCGCACCGCGTCCGACAGGACCGTTTCCGCCGCGCCCAGCACCGTGTCGAGCTGCGCAGGCATGGTCGCCCCCACGATGGGGATGACCGGGAACGGGCGCCCCGCAACCCAGGCCAGCGCCATCTGCACCGGGTCGAGCCCGTGGCGCCGGGCGATCTCCAGATAGGCGGCCACCGCCTCCCACATCCGGGGCGTGATCCGCCCGCCAAGGTCCGGCGTGAACGACCGTCGCGAGCCCCCGGGCGTCACGTCGCCCTGGTACTTGCCGCTCAGCAGCCCCGCGGCGAGCGGCGTGTAGGCCAGAAGCGTCACGTCCTCGTTCACGCCCAGCTCGGCCATGTCGGTGTCGTAGTACCGGCAGAGCAGCGAATACTCGTTCTGGATCGCCGCCGCCCGCGGCCAGTTTCGTTCGCCGGCGATGCGAAGCCACTGGGCCATGCCCCAGGCGGTCTCGTTCGACAGGCCGAAGTGGCGCACCTTGCCCGCGCGCACCAGGCAGTCCATCGCCTCCAGCACCGCCTCCATATGCGCGAGCGTCTCGGCGCGGTCCTGCCCGCTGGCGTCGTAGCGCCACATCCGGCGGAAGTGGTACGAGCCGCGGTTCGGCCAGTGCAGCTGGAAGAGGTCGATCACGTCGGTCCGCATCCGGCGAAGCGACGCCTCGACGCAGGCCTCGACCAGCGTGGGCGTGATCGGCGCGCCGTCGCGGACCAGCCGCTGTCCCTCGCCGGTGATCTTGGTCGCGATCACGAGGCTGCCGCGCCGCCCGGTCCTGGCGATCCAGCTGCCGATGATCTCTTCGGTGCGGCCCACGGTCTCGGCCCGCACCGGGTTTGTCGGATACATCTCGGCGGTGTCGAGGAAGTCCACGCCCCGGTCCAGCGCCATGTCGATCTGGGCATGCGCCTCGGCCTCGGTGTTCTGGCTGCCCCAGGTCATCGTGCCCAGGCAGAACTCCGACACCATCAGCCCGGTCCGGCCGAGCGGCTTTCTGTTCATCGATCGTCCCCCGTTTCCCTGCCGCGAAGCCTAGCGGGGCGCGCGGCGGGGGCAAGGGCCCCGGGCGGATTGAGAACGAAAGAGGAACGATGTACCCTGCGGCCGATGCCGATTCAGCCTCTCTCCCGCGCTTTGGCGCACCCGGCCCGCCGCCAGCTCTGCCCCGTGCCGGGGATCGCGCTGGCGGCGGGCCGGGTGCACGAGGCGACCGGCCTCGCGCGGCGCAGCTTCGCGGTGATGCTGGCGGGCGCGGCCGAGGGGCCGGTCCTGTGGATCGTGCCCGCCTGGGTCCCCGAACGCCCGCATCCCGAAGGCGTGCGGCCGTTCCTCGACCCCGGCCGGCTGATCTTCGCCACCCCGAAGCGGGCCGAAGACCTGCTCTGGACGATGGAAGAGGCGCTGCGGTCAGGCCTGGTGCCGGTGGTGGTGGCCGACCTTCTGGGGCCGCCGGGGCTGACCCCGGTCAGGCGGCTGCAGCTTGCCGCCGAGGCGGGGGCGGCCGCCACGGGGCGGGCGCCGACGGGGCTTCTTCTGGCCCCGGGCGACGGCGGCGCGCCGGGGGTGGAAAGCCGCTGGCACATCGCGCCGGCGCACAGCGCCACGCGCACCGCCTGGCGGCTCGAGCGACGCCGTGCGCGCACCGACCCGCCGCGCGCCTGGACGCTGCGCCTCGACGGCCGGCAACTGGTCGCCGGCGACTGACGCCGGGCCGCGCCCTACGGGCAGACCGTCTCGGTGCGCGACAGGTCGTCGACGCCCGGCTCGCAGGCACCGAATTCGGGCTCGGGCGCGCAGGCGGACAGCAGAAGGGCCGCGACGGCAACGGCCAGGAACGACGGCCGAGGAGGCAGGGACAGCAGGCGCATGGCAGAACTCCGCTGGGGTGATCCGGAAGCCCAGCCTCCCCCGTCCGCGGCACGGGCGCGTTGACCTGCGTCAAGGTCCCGCGGAACCGCCGGGCCGTCAGCGCCGCATCGGCCGGCGCACGCATCAGGCCCGAACCCGCCCGGCCGTCGCCGGACCTCCGCGGAACGTTACCCCGCGCCGGTCCGCAGGCGCTATACTGGCGGCCAGATCGCCGCGCGGGAGCTTTCCGACATGCGCCTCCACCTCCGCCTCGCTGCCCCTCTTCGAGCCTGCACCGCGGCCGCGGGCCTTGCGCTGACGCTCCTCCTCCTCCTGCCTGCCGCCGCAGCCGAGGCGCGGCCGATCACCTACCGGCTCGATGCCGAGGCCTCGGACGTGGGGTTCGAGACAGACTTCGGCCCCGACCTCATCACCGGACAGATGCCCGTCGCCGCCGCCTCGGTCGTCATCGACTTCGACCAGCCCGCGGCAAGCCGCGTCTCGGTCACGCTCGACCTTGCCCGCGCCCGGGCCAGCTTTCCCTTCGCGACCCAGGCGATGCTGGGCCCCAAGGTGCTGGATGCCGCCGCGCACCCCACGATCCGGTTCGAAAGCACCGCCGTCCGGGCGCTGGGCGGCACCGGCGCTCGGGCCGAGATCGACGGCATGCTGACCATTCGCGGCGTCACCCGTCCCGTGACGCTCGACGCCGAGATCTTCCGCCGCGCGGGAACCGCCGTCGGCGACCGCGACCGGATGTCGATCCACCTGCAGGGCCGT
>JALORM010000235.1 GCA_025458985.1 Paracoccaceae bacterium
CACGCCCGCGGTGCCCGAGACCGCGCCCTCGAACCCGTCGAGCCGGACGTTCTGGATGAACGAGTTCAGCGCGCCCACGATCCCGATCTTCGCCCCGCCCGCTGCGGTCGCCCATTCGTTGAAGACAGCGCCGAGGTCGGCGCCGGCCTTGCCGTTGTCGACGCCGATCTGCGCCAGCTGCGGGCCGCCCTCGGGCAGGATCGCGTCGATGGCGACGACCGGGATGCCCGCCGCCGCGGCCTGTTCCACCGCCGGCATGATGCCGTTGACGTCGATGGCCACCACGGCCAGCCCGTCGACGCCCTGCTGGATGTAGGTCTCGATCGCGCTGTTCTGCGCGGCGGGGTCATTGTTGGCGTTGAAGATCACCAGGTTCACCCCGGCCGCATCGGCGGCGGCCTGGGCGCCTTCGTTCATCTGGTTGAAGAACAGGGCCTGCTGGTTGATCTGGACAAGCGCGAAGGTCTTGTCCTGCGCAGCCGCCGGTACCGCGGCCAGAAGCGCGGTGGCTCCGAGCAGCGTGGCGAGGGTGCGGCGTGTGACGATGGCAGTCATCGGTGGTCCTCTCTGTTGGCCGTTGCGGCTTGGTTACCTTACGGGCGGGGCAACGGAATCCCGCTCGATCAGGGTCACGGGCAGAAGCTCTTCGCGCGGGGCGGTTGCCGGCGCCGAAGGGTCGGTGTCAAGCAAGAGCGACAGGGCACGGGCGCCAAGTTCGCGCACGGGCTGGCGGATCGCGGTGATGCCGGGCGCGAAAAGGTGCAGCGGGCCGACATCGTCGAAGCCGACAAGCGACACGTCGGCGGGCACGCCGACGCCGGCGTCGCGCAGCGCCTCAAGAAGCCCGATCGTCAGCTCGTCCGACGTGGCGAAGATCGCGGTCGCCGACCGCGCCTCGGCCAGGTAGCGCGCGCCCGCGGCGCGGCCGAAGGCGACAGAGTACTCGCCGGCGAGGCGCCGGACCCGCGCCGTGCCGCCCCAGGCCTCGACCATCGCGCGGCGGAAGCCGGCAAACCGCCGGGCGCCGCTGATCATCGCGTCGACCCCGCCGACGAACAGCACGTCGCGGTGGCCGGCGCGCGCCAGGTGGCGTCCGGCCAGGTAGCCCCCCATCTCGTTGTCGCAGAAAAGCTTCGGGACTGCGGTGCCCGGCACGTCCTCGTCCAGGAGGACGACCCGGCCGCTACCATTGATCGCTTCGGCCAGCGTGCCGTCGTCGGGGTGGTTGGTGACGAAGATCAGCCCGTCGACGTGGTTGCGGTGGAGGGCGTTCAGATAGCTCAACTCGCGGCCCGACCGGTTCAGCGTCGCATAGAGGGTGAGCGCCAGACCGCGCCGGTCGGCCTCGGCCTCGACCGCGGCGACGAGCGTGGCAAAGAACGGCGTCGCGATGTCCGGGACCACCAGGCCCACCGTGTCCGACCGCCCCAGGCTCAGACGGCGGGCATGCGGGTTCGGCGCATAGTTCAGGTCGCGGATGGCCGTCTCGATCAGGTCGCGGGTCCGGTCCGGCAGGTCGAGCGACCCGTTGAGAAAGCGCGAGACGGTCGTCACCGAGACGCCCGCCACCCTTGCCACATCCTTGAGGCTCGCCGCTCCCACCGGGCGCTCCAGCGCAAGTGAATCGGTTTAGTAAAACGATTTACCGACGCTGCACCGTCCGGCCCGCACCTGTCAACGGGGATGCGCGACGGTGGGTCGTGGCTGGGGCGCGCGAGGAATGCTGCGCAGCGCCGGCTCGTCGTCCCCCGGGATCTCCCGCCCGGCAGGCCGGATCGGAAATCTGCGAGTTGCACGCGACCCGCCCTCCGGGCCAAGCTCTGGTCGCGGCCGTCATGGGGTCGCGGGCCGGGAGGGATGCCGATGACAGGGCGCCAGACGGCGGAGGGGATTGCCCCGGCGCTGGAGGTCTCGGGGGTCAGCCATGCCTTCGGCAAGGCGGCGGCCCTGAAGGACGTGACGCTGGTCGTCCCGCGCGGCAGTTTCGTGGCGCTCCTGGGCGTGAACGGGGCGGGCAAGACGACGCTCTTCTCGCTTGTCACCCGGCTCTACGACAACGTCTCGGGGGTCATCCGGGTCGCCGGTCACGATCTGCGCCGTGCACCGGGGCAGGCGCTTGCGCGGCTGGGGGTGGTGTTCCAGACCCGCGCGCTCGACGCCGACCTGACCGTGACGCAGAACCTTGCCTATCATGCCGCGCTGCACGGGATCGACCGCGCGACCGCCCGGACCCGCATCGGCGAGGTGCTGGCGATGGTCGACCTGTCCGACCGGGCGGGGATCAGGGTCTCGGCCCTGTCGGGCGGGCAGCAGCGCAGGGCCGAGATCGCGCGCGCCCTGATCAACCGGCCCGACCTGCTGCTTCTGGACGAGGCGACCACGGGCCTTGACGTGAAGTCGCGGCGCGAGGTGCTGGCGCTGGTCCGGGGGCTGGTGGCCGGCGGGCGGGTCTCGGCGCTCTGGGCGACCCATGTCCTCGACGAGATCGCACCGGACGACCTCGTCTGCGTCCTGCACCACGGGTCTGTCCTGACCTGTGCCGTCGCGCGCGACATTGCCGGAGACGCGGGCCTGACGCAGGCCTTCCTGAGCCTGACCGGGGTCGAGGCATGACGGCCGCCCCGAACGCGGACGATGGCCCCGACGGGCGCCCCGCCATGACGGCGCGCGGCTACGCCATCGTCTTTCGCGGCATAATCTGGCGCGAGGCGCTGCGCTTCATCCACCAGCGCGAACGCTTCCTCGCGGCGCTGGTGCGGCCGCTGGTGTGGCTCTTCATCTTCGCGGCGGGGTTCCGGTCGGTGCTGGGCCTGTCGATCACCCCGCCCTACCAGACCTACATCCTCTACGAGGTCTACGTCACGCCGGGCCTTTGTGCGATGATCCAGCTGTTCAACGGGATGCAGTCGTCGCTGTCTATGGTCTACGACCGCGAGACGGGGGCGATGCGGACGCTTCTGGTAAGCCCCTCGCCGCGCTGGTTCCTGCTTCTGTCCAAGCTCATGGCCGGGGTCTTCGTGTCGGTCCTGCAGGTCTATGCCTTCCTGTTCGTCGCCTGGTTCTGGGGGGTGAAGCCGCCGCTCTGGGGCTATCTCGCGGTGCTGCCGGCGCTGGTCCTGTCGGGGCTCATGCTTGGGGCGCTGGGGCTTCTGGTGTCCTCGACCATCCGGCAGCTCGAGAACTTCGCGGGGGTGATGAACTTCCTCATCTTCCCGATGTTCTTCGCCTCGTCGGCGCTTTACCCGCTGTGGCGCATGAGGGAATCGAGCGTGCTTCTGCACACCATCTGCACCCTCAACCCCTTCACCCACGCGGTCGAGCTCATCCGGTTCGCGCTTTACCTGCGGTTCGATCCGACCTCGTTCCTGGTGACGGCGGGGTGCTTCGTCCTGTTCTTCGGGGCGGCGGTCTTCATGTACGACCCCGCAAAGGGCCTCTGGGCCAGGCGAAAGGCTCCCGGCGGCTGAGGCGCGGCGCGACCCCGTGGCCGGGGTCAGTGCATCGTGGCGGGAGTGCCGCCCAGCGTCAGACTGCGCGCCTTCAGGCGGGCCGCCTCTCCGGGGTCGTGGGTAACGAAGACCAGCGAGGCCCCGGCCCGGTCCAGCAGGGTCTCGGTCAGGTCCAGCATCCGGCCGGCCGTCTCGGCGTCGAGCGAGGCGAAGGGCTCGTCCATCAGCAGCGTCTGCGGCTCGGGCGCGAAGGCGCGCGCCAGCGCCAGACGGCGCTGCTGGCCGAGGGACAGCTGGCGCGGAAAGAGCGTCTCCTTTCCCGCCAGCCCGACATCGCCCAGAAGCGCCCGCGCGCGACTTTCGGTGACGCCCGTCGGCAGCGTGACGTTCTGAAGCGCCGTGCGCCAGGCCAGCAGCGTCGGCTCCTGGAACACCACCGAGGTTGGGCCCTGGGCTGCGACGGTCCCCGCGAAGTCCCGGTCAAGGCCGGCGGCGATCCGCAGGAACGTGGTCTTGCCGATGCCCGAAGGGCCGAGGATCGCCAGCCTCTCGCCGGGCGCAAGCGTCAGGCGGATCGGCCCCAGCACCGGCTTTCCCGCGAATTCCTTGGACCGGATGTCAATCTCCATCCTGCCTCCAGCGGTTGGCGTGCCGCTCCCACGGGCGCAGGATCAGGTACTCGATGGCCAGCATCACCACGATTTCCAGATCAGCGACAGCCCGGCGCGGGCCGCGCCCGCGATGTAGGGCGCGAGTTGCGGCAGGATCACGTGGCGCAGCCGGTCGGCGGGGCGCATCCGGAACGCCTGTGCCATGTCGTCGAGGTCGGGGCGCAGCGCACGGGCGCCTTCGCGGACCATCACGGTCACCAGCGGGACCTTGTTGAGGACGACGGCGGTGATCGCCGCCAGCTCGTTCAGCCCGATCCAGATGTAGCACAGCACGGTCACGACCAGCGCGGGCAGGTTGACCAGGATCACCAGCCAGGGGTTCAGCCAGCGGTCGGTCGCGCCGCTGCGGCCAAGCAGCAGGCCAAGCGCGACGCCGATCGCCATCGCCACGACGAAGGCCGCGACGACGCGCAGAAGCGTGACCCCTGTCGCATGGGCAAGCCGCCCCGAGGCCGCCTCGTCGCCCAGCACATCGAGGACCCGCAGCGGACCAGGGAGTGTACCGGGCTCGGCAAGCAGCGCCGCCAGCGCTTCCCAAAGCGCAACGAACGCAGCCAGCGACAGCAGCGCCGGCAGCAGCGCGGCCGCGCGCCCGGGCTTTGGGGGCGGACTAGTCAAGCCGGTAGAAGACGCCGTCCGGCAACGCGGTGACCTTGCCGACCAGCTCTTCGCCGCCCAGCTCGGCCATCAGCGCGAAGACCCGGGCCGCGTTGGCCTCGTCGACCGGGCCTTCGGCGGGAACGCCGGCCCGCCAGCCATCGCGCAGGGCGGCGAACTCGGCGTCGTCCTCGGCGTTCATCATCGGGCGCAGCCGGTCCCATGCGGTCTGGTCGGTCAGCAGCAGCGCCTTGGCCTCGCGCGAGGCGCGGGCCAGTGCGGCCACGAGGTCGGGGTTCTCGGCTGCGAAGTCGCCGCGCAGCACATAGCCCAGAAGCGGCGTGTCCGGGTCGAGGCCCAGCGCCGAGGCGGCGTCGGCCACCGAAACCAGCTCGCGCATGCCGTGGACCTTCATCTTGGCCATGAAGTGCCAGAAGTTGATCGCGCCGTCGACCTCGCCCGACAAACCAGCCTCGTAGATCATCGGCGGCGCGCCGAAGACCTGTTCGGTCTCGGCGGCAAGGTCCTGGCCGGTCTGCTGGCGGGCATAGGCGCGCAGGATCAGCCAGCTCTTGTCGACCGGGCCGCCGGCGATGCCGATCCGGCGTCCCGACAGGTCGGCAAGCGACTGGATCGGGCTGTCCTGCGGCACCAGCAGCGCGCCGACGGCCGTCGAGAACGGGATGAAGACGTAGTCCTTGCCCTCGGCCCGCTGCAGCGCAACCCACAGCCAGTCCGAGACGATCGCATCGACCTCGCCGCCCGCAAGGGCGATCTGCGTGGCCGGGTTGCCTGCCAGTTCCAGGATCTGCAGGTCGAACCCGTTGGCCGTGTCGAACCCGTAATGGGTGATCGTGTCCAGCTCCCAGCGCACCGTCCCCGTGGCGATGGTGCCGATGGTCAGCTCTTCGGCGGCCGCGGTCTGCGCCATCGCCGTCATCGCGGCCAGGACAATCCCTGCAAGCCTATGGAAATTCGACATTTTCTCCTCCCGCCTTGAGGAAACCATGCCACGGCACCGGGTCCGAGTAAATCAACCCAAAGTCGCAGAGACCGACGGGCGAAACTCTGACACTGTCAGGCAGGACAGGCCTGGGGCGTGAGGCC
>JALORM010000236.1 GCA_025458985.1 Paracoccaceae bacterium
GCCGATCCCCCGCGCCTTGTGCTCGACTTCCGCGAGGTTGACTGGCGGGGCAGCGGGGCGGCGGGGATCGTGCGCGCCGACCGCGCCACGGGGCTCAGGACCGGGGTGATGGGCCCCGGCTGGTCCCGGATGGTGCTTGACCTAGCGCTGCCGCTCGCGATCACCCGCGCCGGGCTCAGGACCGGGCAGGAGGACGGCGGCGCGCTGCTCGAGGTCCGGCTCGACCCGGTCGCGGCCGACACGATGCGCAGCCTCGCCGGCCCTCTCTCAGCCGACGCCTTCCCCGCGCCTGCCGCCGCCGCGCCGCCGCCGGTCCGCGGCGAGGGTGCCCTGACCGTGGTGCTCGACCCCGGTCACGGCGGAATCGACCCCGGTGCCGAGGCTGGCGGCCTGACCGAGGCTGCGCTGATGCTGGCCTTCGCCCGCGACCTTGAGGAGGCGCTGATCCGCCGGGGCTTCCGCGTGGCACTGACCCGCGAGGCGGACGTCTTCGTGCCGCTCGACACCCGCATCACCCGGGCTCGGGCGGCGGGGGCGGACCTGTTCCTGTCGCTCCATGCCGACGCAGTGCCCGAAGGCAGGGCCACCGGGGCCACGATCTTTACCCTGTCCGAGACCGCCTCGGACGAGGCCGCAGCAGCGCTGGCCGAGCGGCACGACCGTGCCGACCTCTTGTCCGGCGTCGACCTTTCGGGTCAGGACGACGCCATTGCGGCGGTCCTGATGGACATCGCGCGGCTCGACACCCAGCCCAGGTCCGAGGCGCTGGCAGACGCGCTGGCCGAAGGGCTTGGCCGGGCGGTCGGCGGGCTCCACAAGCGGCCGCGCCAGGCAGCGGGCTTCTCGGTCCTGCGTGCGGCCGACATTCCCTCGGCGCTCGTGGAACTGGGGTTCCTGACCACCGAATCCGACCGCGAGCGGCTGGCCTCGGCCGACTGGCGCCGGCGCGCAGCCGAGGGCCTCGCCGACGCTGTGGTCGTCTGGGCCGAGGCCGACGCCGCACGGGCGGGCCTCGTCCGGCGCTGACCGCCGCGACGTGACGCGAACCGGCGGGGCCGCGGCATCCTGCCGGGGGCCGGCGCTTCCCTTTGACCGTGCCGGCCGGGGCGCCTATAAGACCGCCAGCCCACGGACAGGCGCGCGATGCTCCGCTTTCTCCTCTCCGCCCTCGGGGCGGTCTTCACCATGGTCACGCTCGGCATCTTTGCCGGGGCGCTGACGGTGGGCGCGATCTTCTTCTACTACGGCCGCGACCTGCCGAACCACGAGCAGCTGGCGCAATACACGCCGCCCACGATCAGCCGCATCTACTCTGCCGAAGGCCGGATGATCGACGAGTTCGCGCAGGAGCGTCGCATCTTCGTGCCGTCGGCCGAGATCCCCGACCTCGTCAAGCAGGCCTTCATCTCGGCCGAGGACAAGAACTTCTACTCCCACCGCGGCTACGACCCGCTGTCGATGCTGTCGGCGGCACGCGACGCGCTTCAGGGCGGGCGGCTGCGCGGCGCCTCGACCATCACCCAGCAGGTGATGAAGAACTTCCTTCTGTCCTCGGACCGGTCGGCCGAGCGCAAGATCAAGGAACTCATCCTCGCCGCGCGCCTGGAAGAGACGCTGTCCAAGGACAAGATCCTGGAACTCTACCTCAACGAGATCTTCCTCGGGCAGAATTCCTTCGGCGTCGCCGCGGCGGCGCAGACCTATTTTAACAAGACGCTGACCGAGCTTGCCCCGCACGAGGCCGCCTTCCTTGCGGCACTGCCTCAGGCGCCGTCGAACTTCCACCCGGTGCGCAACGCCGACCGGCTGCTCTCGCGCCGCAACTACGTGCTGCGCGAGATGCACCAGAACGGCTACCTCGACAGCGCGACCTTCGAGACGGCCAGCGCCGAACCGCTGCGGTCGGTCCAGGCGGGCGATTTCGAGCCGTTCAAGGCAACGCTTCCGCCGCGCGACTACTTCACCGACGAGATCCGCCGCCAGCTCTCGTCGACCTTCGGCGAACAGGAATTCTTCGGCGGCGGCCTGACCATCCGCGCCACCGTGGATCCCGACCTGCAGCAGGTCGCCGCGGCGGCGCTGCGCGAGGGGCTCGAGCGCTACGACCGCAGCCTCGGCGTCTGGCGCGGCACGCTCAAGACCATCGACCCCGCGCGCATCGCCGGCTGGCACCCGGCGGTGGTGCTGGAGGTGGGCGACACCCATGCGCGCATCGGCATCGAAGGGGTCGAAGAGGACGAGGACGGCCACTTCATCCCGCCCGAGGATGTCGAGTGGGCGCGCAAGAGGCAGGCCGACGGCCGGCTCGGGCCGCGCGCGACCGTGGCGGGCGACCTGCTGTCGGTGGGCGACGTGGTCCATGTCCGCGCGATGACCAAGGACGAGGACGGGTCCTTCCTCCGCTGGACGCTGCGGCAGGTGCCCGAGGTGCAGGGCGGGTTCATGGCGATGGACGTGAACTCGGGCCGCGTGCTGGCGATGCAGGGCGGGTTCTCGTACCAGGATTCCGAGCTGAACCGCGCCACCCAGGCGCAGCGGCAGCCGGGCTCGTCGTTCAAGCCCTTCGTCTATGCCGCGGCGCTCGACACCGGCTTCACGCCCGCCTCGATCATCGTCGACGCGCCGATCGAGGTCGAGACGGCGGAAGGCCTCTGGCGGCCCAAGAACGCCTCGAACCGCTTCTACGGGCCGACCCCGATGCGCACCGGGATCGAGCAGTCGCGCAACCTGATGACCGTGCGCCTGGCGCAGGAAATCACGATGTACCGCGTCGCCGAATACGCCGAGCGGTTCGGAGTCTACGACCGGATGCAGCCGTTCCTTGCGATGGCGCTGGGCAGCCAGGAATCGACGCTGTACCGGATGGTCGCGGCCTACGCGATGCTTGCCAACGGCGGCGAGCGGGTGGAACCGACGCTGGTCGACCGTGTCCAGGACCGGTGGGGCCGCACCGTCTACCGCCACGACCAGCGCAGCTGCGACACCTGCGCCGATCCCGACCTCGCCGCGGGCGAGGCGCCGCGGATCACCTCGCGGCGGGAGCGTGTGATCGACGCGATCACTGCCTATCAGCTGACCTCGATGCTGGAAGGCGTGGTGCAGCGGGGCACCGGGCGCGGCATCAACCTGCCGGTGCCAATCGCCGGCAAGACCGGCACCACGAACGACAGCAAGGACGTCTGGTTCATCGGCTATTCCTCGTCGATCGCGGCGGGCTGCTACATCGGCTACGACCAGCCGCGCTCGCTTGGCGCCTCGGCGTCCGGCGGGGGCATGTGCGGCCCGGTCTTCAAGCGCTTCATGGACGCCGCGATCGCGGAGTACGGCGGAACCCGGTTCCGCGTGCCCCCGGGCGGATACTTCGTCAACATCGACCGGTTCTCGGGGATGCGCCTTGCCGATGGCGCGCGCGGCGACAACGTGGTGGCCGAGTACTTCCGCGAGGGGGCCGAGCCGATCTTCGGCCTCTACTTCGACGGCGGCTTCGCGATGGGGTCGAACCTGCCGCTGTTCGGCGCGGGCGAGACCGACGCGGCCGACGGCACCGCGATCACCACCTCGTCGGGTCAGCGCGCGGTGATCCCGCCGCGCGCGAACTTCGGCACCGTGTCCTCGGGCGGGCTCTACTAGGCCCCGCCGGACCCGTGCGGCTTGCCCCCTGCGGCCGCCTCGGCTATCACCCGCCACCGACAAAAGACCTGAAGGACCCTCAGTTCCGATGCGCGCCGAAACCGAAGCCCATGTCGAGGCGATCCGGAAGTCGCTCGACCTTCTTGCCAAGCGGATGGACCGCAAGACCGCGGCCCACCGGCTGGAAGAGTTCAACGCGCTGACCGAGGATCCCGCGCTCTGGAACGACCCCGAGCGCGCGCAGAAGCTGATGCGCGACCGGCAGATGCTGGTCGACCGGATCGAGACCCATGACGGGATCGCGCGCGAGCTGGCCGACAATCTCGAGCTGATCGAACTCGGCGAGGCCGAGGGCGACGACGAGGTGGTGGCAGAGGCCGAGGCCGCGCTGAAGGCGCTGCGCGCGAAGGCCGAGGCAAAGGAACTGGAGGCGCTGCTCGACGGCGAGGCCGATGGCAACGACACCTTTCTCGAGATCAATGCCGGGGCAGGCGGGACCGAGGCCTGCGACTGGGCGCAGATGCTGCAGCGCATGTATGTCCGATGGGCAGAGGCGCACGGCTACAAGGTCGAGCTTCTGTCCGAGGAAGCGGGCGGCGAGGCGGGCATCAAGTCCGCCTCCTACCGCATCTCGGGGCCCAACGCCTATGGCTGGCTGAAATCCGAAAGCGGGGTGCACCGGCTGGTGCGCATCTCGCCCTTCGGCAAGGGCACGCGCGAAACCTCGTTCGCCAGCGTCTGGGTCTATCCGGTCGTCGACGACACGATCGACATCGTGGTCCAGGACAAGGACATCCGGCTCGACACGATGCGGTCTTCGGGCGCGGGCGGCCAGCACGTCAACAAGACCGACTCGGCGGTGCGCATCACCCACCTGCCGACCGGGATCGTGGTGACCTCTTCGCTCAAATCGCAGCACCAGAACCGCGAGATCGCGATGAACGCGCTGAAGGCGCGGCTCTACCAGATGGAGCTCGACAAGCGCAACGCCGCGATCACCGCGCAGCACGAGGCCAAGGGCGACGCCGGCTGGGGCAACCAGATCCGCAGCTACGTGCTGCAGCCCTACCAGATGGTCAAGGACCTGCGGACCGGGCACGAGACGTCGGACACCGGCGGCGTGCTCGACGGCGACCTCGACGGCTTCATGGCCGCGACGCTGGCGCTCAAGGCCACCGGCAAGAAGCGCGGCGAGGTCGAGGACATCGCCTGATCGCGGGCGCCCGGTCCGGGCGCCGGAGCCCGTGGGCAAGTCCGGCGCGCTGCCGGTTGCCGGGCGTGGAGCACAGGCGCGTCTCCTCCCGTCCTACGGTACCCTTGCCGGGCCGAACCCGCCTGCCTAATCTCGGCCCTGCGCGCGACACCGGGAGGAAAGCCGATGACCGAGTCACCGGCGGCGCCAGTGCCGCCCCATGCGCCACCCAGTGCCCCGCCGGTCGCGTGTCCGGCGACGCCCGAGGACATCCGCGCCGCCCTTGCCGCAGGCTGGCGCGACTTTCGCGCGGCGCCGGCATTCGGTCTGTTCTTTGCGGGCGTCTACGTGGTGGGCGGGCTGTTCCTTGTCTGGGTCCTTCCCGGCACGGGACGGGTCTGGATGACGATCCCGATCAGCCTGGGGTTCCCGCTGCTCGGGCCCTTCGTGGCGGTCGGGCTCTACGAGGTCAGCCGGCGCATCGAGGCCGGAGAGCCCCTGGCCTGGGGTGCGGTGCTGGGCGTGATCCTTCGCCAGAAGGATCGCCAGATCCCGACCGTCGCGGCGATCATCGTGGTCTTCTTCCTGTTCTGGAACTTCCTCGGCCACATGATCTTTGCGCTGTTCCTCGGGCTGACCGCGATGACCAACATCTCGACCTCGTTCGAGGTCTATCTCACGCCCAACGGCCTGGCGATGCTGGCGGTCGGCACCGCGGTCGGCGCGGGCTTCGCGCTTCTCCTGTTCGCGACGCAGGTGATCTCGCTTCCGCTGCTTCTCGACCGCGAGGTGGACTTCGTCACCGCGATGATCACCTCGGTCAAGGCCGTCCTGGCAAGCCCCGGGGTCATGCTGGGCTGGGCGGCGCTGATTGCGGCCACGCTGTTCGTGGCGATGCTGCCGGCGTTCCTGGGCCTGTTCCTGGCGCTGCCGGTCCTCGGACATGCCAGCTGGCACCTCTACCGGCGGCTCGTGCCCTGAAACGGCGACGGGCGCCGGGTGGCGCGGCGCCCGTGCAGCATCCCTGTGCTGCGCCCCGTCCTCCCGGGGCGCTGCGGGGTCAGGCCTTGGCGGCTCAGACCTTCGACGGCTCGGTCGGCTTCGGGCCGGCGATGGCGGCCTTGGCGCCGCCGGTGATCGGATCGTCCTGGCGCTGGACCGAGCCTTCGAAATGCGCACCCGACTCGATGGCGATGGTCTTGTGGATGATGTCGCCTTCGACACGGGCCGACGAGGTCAGCCGGACCTTCAGCCCGCGGACCCGGCCGATCACCCGCCCGTTCACCACGATGTCGTCGGCCACGATCTCGCCCTTG
>JALORM010000237.1 GCA_025458985.1 Paracoccaceae bacterium
AGGATCACCTCGCCCGCCTCGTTCACCAGCGTGGCAACCGCGAAGGCCGTCGTGTCCAGCGACGGCACGGCGACGGCCATGACCTCGGGCGCGAAGCTCAGGTCGTCGAGCTTCAGCCGCAGGCCCTCGACCCCGTCGCGCACGTCGACGGCGTTGCCGTAGCGGTAGATTGCGGTCAGGCCCTGGAAATCGAGCATCGCCTTGTCCGCCACGGGCGCCGGCGCGGCTTCGGGCACTGCCGACAGCATTGCGTCCATCTCGGCCGAGCCGCCCACGCCACGGGCATAGGGCAGGACCTCGTCCTCTCGCACGATCCGCCGCAGCCAGGAACTCACCGCCCCCGGCGCGCTGCGGTCCATCGGACGCGCGGTGGAGAGCGTCAAGGCGACCCCGCGCCAGTCCTCGCCGCTGGCCTGGCTCACGAGCGCGCTGCGTTCGACAGTCAGCGCCGGAACGGCGCCGCGCACCAGCCGCAGGTCGTAGACCGGCCGCCATGTCGCTGCATGGGTAAACGTGGTCACCTCGACCTTGGCCGGCCCTTCGCCGCCCGCCACGACCCCCAGTGTCAGAACGGCGCGGCCCGCGGCCTCGGTGCGCAGCGCCGCCAGCGCCAGTTCCGCCCGCTCCAGCGCCTCGGCGTCGTCCTTGCGGGCCCGCTCGCCGGCAGCGGCCTCGATCTCGGCGGCGTGGGCGGCCTGGCGCGCGGCCAGCGTCTCGTCCCCGACCATCCGGGCGAGGTCGACAAGCCGCGCCGGGTCAAGCGCGGCTACCCCGTCATTGCTGCCGAGCGCGCGCAGGAACTGCCAGCGTTCGTTCGCTGCGTCGACCCGAAGGCGGATCGCCGCGATCGCTTCGTCGCGCGCGCGCAGCACGGCCTGTAGCCGCTCCACCTCGGCCTCGGCCACGCGTTCCGCGTCCGTTGGCTCTGCCGCCGGCACCGGAAGCCGCCCCGTGGCCAAGGTGACGGCGCCGATGGTCAGCCCCGCGGCCCCGGCCAAGCGGAGCGAGCTCACGTCGATGCCGGGCGGCAAGTCCGGCACGATCAGCTCGTGCGCGCCGGCAGGCGCCTCGAACTCCACAAGGCGCGTGACGCTGGCGCCCCAGGGGTAGACCGTGACGGCAACGACCCGGGACCGGGCCTCGATCCGGTCGGCGAGCGCGGCTGCGGGCACGAGGGCAAGCAGGACGGCGAGAGCGGCTGGAAAAGCGGGGCGCATCGGAACCTCCTGGCGCGGGGTGGACCACTGTTCGTGCATTCGACGCGGCGGACCCGCGCTTCCTTGGGACCGACGATTGGCGTCCCCTCCACGCCTTTACCGGCCCTTAACCACGCAAGCCCCAGGCTGGCCGGCATGAGCAACGACCGTACCGTCACGATGCGCATCCCCGAGACGCTGCTTGCCGCGGCCTTCGAGGCCGCGCGGCACGACGGGATGACGACCCCCGATTTCATCCGCGCGGCGATCGCGGACCGTGTGGCCGAATTCGGCGGCAAGGCCCGCGACCCCCTTGCGGCGCTGCGCCGGCGCCTGCGCCGCGACTTCGGCGCGGCCGACGGCTGGGTAGACCTCCAGCGGCGCCTGCGCGGGCAAGGCCTTGTCCTGCGTGTGCGCGAGGAGGGTGAGGTGTGGCTTCACACCTGGCCGGTCGAACGCAGGCTGGTCCCACTCGACCGTCTCGGGACTACCTGTGCGGAGCTCGTGCTGCTCTACCGCGCCCCGTTCCCTGCGGACGGCCGCGAAGCGCCCAGGCCGAAGCCGGTCGCGCAGCCAGCCGCCCGGCTCTTCCCCTTCCCGGTGCGCCGGGCCGCCTGAGAGGGAACGGGCAACCGGCGCGCATCCGGAAGGCTGCTTTTGTCACCGCCGGACCTTGCCCCGCGGCGTCTGCGAGCCGCGCCCGGTCCCGTCCCGCTGTCGCAGGGCAGACTGCTCCTGCAAGCCTGCAAGACGGCCCGGTACCATGAATTGCGCCCTGTTCCTTGCCAGGGTGCCTGGGCCGCGCCTACCGTCCCGGCGCCCGTGATGCAAGGACGCGCGCCACCTCCGCCACGGCCCGTGCCACGGCCTCTTCGATGCTGAGCGCCGTGGTATCCAGCACCAGCGCATCCGGCGCCGGCTTCAACGGGGCGGCCGTCCGCCCGGCATCGCGGGCGTCGCGCGCACGCAGGTCTGCCAGCACCTCGGCTTCGCTCGTCGCGACACCCTTCCCGGCCAGTTCCAGATAGCGGCGGCCGGCGCGCACCGCATCGCTGGCCGTGACGTAGAACTTCACCTCGGCCCCGGGGCAGATCACCGTGCCGATGTCGCGCCCGTCCAGCACCGCGCCGCCCTCGCGCCGGGCGAAGGCGCGCTGGAAATCGGCCAGCGCGGCCCGGACCTCGGGCAGCACGGCAACCCTGCTCGCGGCCTGCCCGACCGCAGGCGTGCGGAGCGCGTCGCCGCCGATGTCCCCGGGCACGAGCGACTGCGCGGCCTCGACCGGATCGGCACCCTCGAGCACCTTTGCGCCGACCGCCCGGTACAGAAGCCCGGTGTCGAGATGCGCAAACCCGAAGTGCGCCGCGACCGCCTTCGAGATCGTGCCCTTGCCGGCCGCCGCCGGCCCGTCGATCGCCACCGTGAAGCGCACGCCGCCCCTCCCTGCCGAGGCCCGACATAGCCTGCCGTCCGCGCGCCGTCACCCCGTTCCGGCACCGCCCTCGCGCGGACCTGCGCCGGATCTGCGCAAGGCCTGCACGCCCTGCACCGGAGCCTTCACGGGCCAGCAACGGAGCCCCGACCCATGCGCATCGTCCTTCTTCATCCGCCCCATTCCGCGATCGGCAGCCGAATCCCCGGCGAACACCTGCCGCCCTTTGGCCTGCTCTGCCTTGGCGGCCCGCTGATCGACGCGGGCCACGAGGTGCACCTCGTCAATGCCGACCTTGCCCCGATGTCCGTTCCCGAGGCCGTGCGCACCGCGCTCACGCACCGGCCCGAGGCCGTGCTGATCGGGCATTCCGGGTCCACCTCGGCGCATCCGACCGTGGTCGAGCTGGCGGCCGCGCTGAAGCTTGCCGCGCCCGGCGTGACCGTGGTCTACGGCGGGGTCTACCCGACCTATCACTGGAGCGAGGTGCTGGGGGATTGCCCCGCCATCGACATCATCGTGCGCGGCGAAGGCGAGGCGACCGCCCCGGCGCTGATTGCGGCGCTGGCATCGGGTGCCGACCTCTCCCGCGTGCCAGGGATCGCATTCCGCAAGGGCGGCCGACCCCACGCCACCGCGCCCGCCCCGATGATCGCCGACCTCGACGCTCACCGCATCGGATGGGAACTGATCGACTTCGCGCGGCACAGCTACTGGGGCGGGCGCCGCGCGGTGGTGCTGCAGTTCTCGCGCGGCTGCCCGCACCTGTGCACCTACTGTGGACAGCGGGGCTTCTGGACGAAGTGGCGCCACCGCGACCCCGTGAAGCTCGCCGCCGAGATCGCCTGGCTGGTGCGCGAGAAGGGGGTGGAGCTTGTCAACCTCGCCGACGAGAACCCGACCTCGTCGCGGCGCGCCTGGAGGGCCTTCCTCGAGGCGCTGATCGCCGAGGGCGTGACGGTGCAGATCATCGGCTCCACCCGCGCCGACGACATCGTGCGCGACGCCGACCTCCTGCCGCTCTACAAGCGCGCCGGTGTCCTGCGCTTTCTCCTCGGCCTCGAAGGCACCGACGAGGCGACGCTCGCCTCGGTCCGCAAGGGCGGCACGCGGGCCAAGGACCGCGAGGCGATCCGGCTTCTCAGGGCGCATGGAATAATCGGGCTTGTCACCTTCGCCGTCGGCTTCGAGGACGAGACCGACAGCGACTACTGGCGCCTCCTGCGCCACCTTATCGCCTACGACCCCGACCAGGTCATGTCTGTCTACGCCACGCCGCACCGCTGGACGCCGTTCTTCGCGGCCTCGGCGCATCGCCGGGTGATCCGGACCGACCTCCGGCTCTGGGACTACAAGCATCAGGTGATCGAGACCCCCCGGGTCCCGGCCTGGCGCGTTTTCCTCTGGGTGAAGCTTATCGAAGCCGCGGTACAGCTGCGCCCCCGCGCGCTCTGGCGGCTGTTCCTCCAGCCCGACCCCGCGCTGCGTCATGCCCAGCGCTGGTACAC
>JALORM010000238.1 GCA_025458985.1 Paracoccaceae bacterium
AGCGGCGTACCCGCCTCGGACGCGTAGGCGACGCTGCGGCCCTCGGCAAGATGCCCCAGCAGGACGGGCCGCGCCTTCGGGCCGTTGTGATCGTGGTAGGCGACGACCTGGCGCCCGTCGAGCGGCACGCCGTGGATCTCCATCAGGTGGCGCAGGGTGCGCGTGTCCTCGGCCGCCAGCACGTCGGCCGAGCCCAGCACGTCGAGCGCGCGCAACGTGATGTCGCGCGCCGCCCCGATGGGGGTCGAAACCAGGTACAGGCCCGGGTCGAGTTCCGTCTTTCGCCAGACCATGCCGTCCCGGTCCTCCGCCGTTTACTTGCCGCCGCGAACCCCTTAGCCGGCGCGTGGGGAACACCCCGCCGCCGCGCGCCCGGGGAGGCGGACAGATGGTTTCGGTTTTCGGCACGCTCCGCAAGGCGGGATTGACCGGATTGGGACGGGCGGTCGCAGTGGCCGCTTCGGCGCTCTGGCTCGCCGCCTGCGATCCGGCCGCGATGGGCGGGTCGGGCGGGCCTTCGATCGACCCGGGCGAGCCGGTTCAGGTCGCCCTTCTGGTGCCCCGCACCTCGGGCATCGGCGGCGACGAGATCCTTTCGCGCGACCTCGAGAACGCCGCGCGCCTGGCGATGGCCGACCTGCAGGGCGTGCGCATCGACCTGCGCGTCTACGACACGGGCTCGGGCCCGGGACAGGCGGCCGCGGCGGCCACCGCGGCCGTCAACGACGGCGCGAAGATCCTGCTTGGCCCGCTTCGCGCCGACGCGGCGAACGCGGCGGGCCTTGCGGTGGAAAGCCGCGGCGTGAACGTCCTCAGCTTTTCCAACAACCCCGACATCGCCGGCGGCAACGTCTATATCCTCGGCACCTCGTTCAACAGCGTGGCCGAGCGGCTGGTGGGATATGCGGCGCGCAACGGCAAGGGCCGGATCTATGCCGTCTACGAACAGACGCCCGCCGGGGAAGTAGGCCGCCGCGCGATCGAACAGGCGGTGGCGCGCTCCAGCGCCTCGCTGGCCGGGATCCAGAGCTATCCGTTCAGCCAGGAAGGCGTCGCCGCCGCCGTCCCGGGCATCGTCAGCGGTGTCCGAGGATCGGGCGCGCAGACCCTTTTCCTGACCGCGGGCTCGGTCGACTCGCTGCCGCTCCTGGCGCAGCTGCTGCCGGGCGCGGGCCTTGGCCCGGGAAGCGTGCAGTACATGGGGCTGACCCGGTGGGACATTCCGCCGAACACGACGTCGCTGCCGGGCATCCAGGGCGGCTGGTTCGCGCTGCCCGACCCGGGACCGGCCCAGGCCTTCCGCGCCCGCTACAGCGCCGCCTACGGCTCCGAGCCGAACACGATCGCAGGCCTCGCCTATGACGGCATCGCCGCCGTCGGGGCGCTGGTCAAGAGCGGCCGCTCCGACGCGCTCGGCGCCTCGGCGCTGACCCAGTCGTCGGGCTTCGTCGGGGTCAACGGCATCTTCCGCTTCCGCAGCGATGGCACCAGCGACCGCGCGCTGGCCATCGCCGAGATCCGCAACAACCAGGTCGTCGTGATTGACCCCGCCCCAAGACGCTTCGGTGGCGCGGGCTTCTGAGCCCGGCGCCGCCTCGCCCGCCCCGTCCGCAGCATCGGCCGTGCGCGCCCTCGCGGTCAGCCCCGAGGCAATCGTCGACGCGGCCGCGCTCGACGCCCGGCTCGATGCGGCCGCGGCCGCGGTCGCCGACCGGCTCCAGCGCCGCTCTGCTGCGGTCGCGGTGCTGTCCGAGGCGCGCCGCGCAGGCGGCGAGGCGATCGCTGCCGCCTTCTCCGGAGCGCCGCGCGACGGCCACGCCCCTGCCGCCGCCTACGCCTTTCTGACGGATGTCCTCGTCCGCGCAACGCTGCGCTTCGTGGCCACGCACCTGCACCCGCAGTCGGCACCGACCGAGGCCGAGCGTCTGGCGTTGCTGGCTGTCGGCGGCTATGGCCGCGCCGAGATGGCGCCGCATTCCGACGTCGACCTGTTGTTCCTGACACCCTACAAGGTCACGCCCTGGGCCGAGAGCGTGGTCGAATCCATGCTTTACGTGCTCTGGGATCTTCGGCTGAAGGTCGGCCACGCCACCCGTACGGTGAAGGACTGCGTGCGGCTGGCACGCTCGGACTACACCATCCGGACCGCCCTGCTGGAACACCGGCACGTCTGCGGCGACGAAGGTCTGGCCGACGAGCTGTCGGATCGCCTCTGGCGCGAGCTCTTCAGCGCGACCGGGCCCCAGTTCGTCGAGGCCAAGCTGTCGGAACGGGCCGACCGCCTGAAGAAGCAGGGCGGCCAGCGCTACATGCTGGAACCCAACGTCAAGGAGGGCAAGGGCGGCCTGCGCGACCTGCAGTCGCTGTTCTGGATCGCCAAGTACCTCCACCGCGTCGGGTCCAGCCGCGAGCTTCTCTCGCTCGGCTTCTTCCGGCCCGACGAATTCGCGCAGTTCGAACGCGCCGAAAGCTTCCTCTGGGCGGTCCGCTGCCATCTTCACCTGATCGCGGGCCGCGCCGTCGACCAGCTGACCTTCGACATGCAGGTCGAGGTCGCGCGGCGGATGGGCTATGCCGACGGCGGCGGGCGGCGGGCGGTCGAGCACTTCATGCAGGACTACTTCCGCCACGCGACCCGGGTGGGCGAGCTCACGCGCATCTTCCTGACCGCGCTGGAAGCCAGCCACGTCAAGCAGGAGCCGGGGCTGTTCCGGATGCTGCGCCGCCGGCGCAAGGTCCGCGCGCCCTACCGGGTGCGGCAGAACCGGCTCGACGTGGCCGACGAGGCCGCCTTCCTCGGCGACAAGCTGAACCTGATACGCGTCTTCGAAGAGGCGCTGAGGACCGGCCTGCTGCTCCACCCCGACACGATGCGCCTGATCGCGGGAAACCTGCACCTCGTCGACGACGAGGTGCGCGCCGACCCCGAGGCGCGGCAGCTGTTCCTCGACCTGCTTCTCAAGCACGGAAACCCCGAAAGGGCGCTGCGGCGGATGAACGAGCTTGGCGCACTGGCGGCCTTCCTGCCGGAGTTCGAACCGATCGTTGCGATGATGCAGTTCAACGTCTACCACCACTACACGGTGGACGAGCACATCATCCAGTGCATCTCGACGCTGGCCCAGATCGAACGGGGCGAGCTGGTCGAGGAACTCCCGATCGCGAGCCGCATCCTGAAGGAAGGCGTCAACCGCCGGGTGCTCTACGTGGCGCTTCTTCTGCACGACATCGGCAAGGGCAGGCCCGAGGACCACTCCATCCTCGGCGCCCAGATCGCCCGTCGGGTGGCACCGCGGCTCGGGCTCGACGCAGAGGAGAGCGAGACGGTGGAGTGGCTGGTGCGCTACCACCTCCTGATGTCGGACATGGCGCAGAAACGCGACATTGCCGATCCACGCACGGTGCGCGACTTCGCCAAGGCGGTGAAGTCGCGCCGGAGGCTCGACCTGCTGACGGTGCTGACCGTCTGCGACATCCGGGGCGTCGGCCCGACCACCTGGAACAACTGGAAGGCCATGCTGCTGCGCGGGCTCTACAAGCAGACCGCCGGTGCGCTAGAGACGGGGCTCGAGGAGGTCAACCGCGAGAAGCGCGAGGACGAGGCCAAGCGCGCACTCCGCGCCGCCCTGCCCGACTGGGACGCGAAGGACCTGCGGGTCGAGACGGGGCGCCACTACGGCCCCTACTGGCAAGGCCTCAGCACCGAGACCCAGGCCGTCTTCGCACGCCTGTTGCGCGGGCTCGGGCCTGACGAGATCCGCATCGACCTCGCACTCGAGCCTGATCGCGACGCTACGCGCGCCTGCTTCGCGCTGGCCGACCATCCGGGGATCTTCTCGCGCCTGGCGGGCGCGCTGGCGCTGTCCGGGGCGAACGTCGTCGACGCGCGCACCTACACCTCGAAGGACGGGTACGCGACGGCAGTCTTCTGGATCCAGGACACCGACGGCACCCCCTATGACGAAACCCGCGTGCCGCGCCTGCGCCGCACCATCGACCGAACGCTGGCCGGCGAGGTCGTGGCCCGCGAAGCGCTGAAGTCCAAGGACAAGATCAAGCGGCGCGAACAGGAGTTCCAGGTTCCGACCGCGATCAGCTTCGACAACGACGGGTCCGACATCTACACGATCATCGAGGTCGACACCCGTGACAGGCCCGGCCTGCTCTATGACCTGACGCGGACGCTGGCCAACGCCAACATCTACATTGCCTCGGCCGTGATCGCGACCTACGGAGCGCAGGTGGTCGATACGTTCTACGTGAAGGACATGTTCGGGCTGAAACTCCACGGCAAGGCCAAGCGCGACGCGCTGGAACGCAAGCTGCGCGCGGCGATCGAGCAGGGCGC
>JALORM010000006.1 GCA_025458985.1 Paracoccaceae bacterium
GTTGCCCGTCCTGATGCGGCCCCGTGCCGAGGGCGGGGTGCTGGAGGGGCCCGGGATGGTCGAGGTGCTGAACAGCCTCGACGCCGACGGCCGCCCCATAGGCTACGACATCCGCATGGGCGTCTGGGTCGTGCTGCGCGCGGGCGACGACTACCAGCGCAACTGCTTCGAGGAATACAAGGTCCGCACCGACCCCACGGGCCGCTACTTCGCGGCCTACAAGCGCTGGCACCTGATCGGTCTGGAACTGGGGATGTCGGTGGCCAGCGTCGCGCTGCGGGGCGAGACGACCGGCACGGCCGAGGGGTTCCGCGCCGACGTGGTCGCCGTGGCCAAGCGCGCCCTTGCGCCCGGCGAAACACTGGACGGCGAAGGCGGCTTCACCGTTGCGGGCCAGCTTCGCCCCGCCCGCGCCTCGGTCGCGGCGCGGGCCCTGCCGCTGGGCCTGACGTGCGGCGCCCGGGTGCTGCGGCCGGTGGCGGCAGACACGGTCCTGACCTGGGCCGACGTCGCGGTCGACGAAAGCCACCCGGCGGTGCGCCTGCGGCGCGAGACCGAGGCGATGGCCTCGGCCTGAGGTGTGCGGAGGTGCCGGACGGGCTTGCCTTCGGCGCCCTTCGCCCCGTATAGGCGGGGAAGCGCGGGTGTAGCTCAATGGTAGAGCCGCAGCCTTCCAAGCTGAAGACGTGGGTTCGATTCCCATCACCCGCTCCATCCGAGCTCACGCTTGACGACCGGCATCAGCACGTAGAGCGCGATGATGTTCACGATTGCCATGGCGAAGATCGCGGCATCCGAGAAGTCGATCACCGGTTCCAGGCTTGCCGCCGCCCCGACGATCACGAAGAGGCAGAAGAGCGCCTTGAAGCTCAGTTCCTGCACGCGGCCCTCGCCGAAGAGATAGGTCCACGCCTTGAGCCCGTAGTAGGACCACGAGATCATCGTCGAGAACGCGAAAAGAACGACCGCGACCACGAGGACATAGGGAAACCACGAGATCGTCGACCCGAAGGCCGCCGAGGTGAGGCCCACGCCCGAGGCGCCGGTGGCGGTGACGATGCGCCCGTTCTCGCCCAGCATGTAGAGGCCGGTCGCGGGGTCGATCATCAGCTGGCGGGTGAAGATGATGACCAGCGCCGTCATGGTGCAGATCACCACCGTGTCGATGAAGGGCTCCAGCAGCGACACGAGCCCCTCGGTGATCGGCTCCTTCGTGCGCACGGCCGAATGCGCGATGGCCGCCGATCCGACGCCCGCCTCGTTCGAGAAGGCCGCCCGGCGGAAGCCCTGGATCAGCGCGCCGACCGCGCCGCCGACGATGCCGGTCTCGGTGAAGGCGCCGCGGAAGATCTCGCCGAAGGCCCAGCCGATGTTGCCGATGTTCATCAGGATGATGATCAGCGCCGCGCCGACATAGAGCAGCGCCATGAACGGCACCACCTTCTCGGTCACGCGCGCGATCGACTTGATCCCGCCCACGATGACGGCAAAGACGATGGCCGCGAAGATCACCCCGGTGATCCAGCCCGGATAGTCGCCCACGACGCCCGCGATCTGCTGGTGCGCCTGGTTGGCCTGGAACATGTTGCCGCCCCCGAACGAACCGAGGATGCAGAACACGGCGAACAGGATGGCAAGCAGCCGCCCGCCGGGCACGCCGCGTTCGGCGAAGCCCTTGGCGATGTAGTACATCGGCCCGCCCGACACGGTGCCGCCGGGGTATTCGTTGCGGTACTTCACGCCCAGCGTGCATTCGGTGAACTTCGAGGCCATGCCGAGAAGCCCCGCGACGATCATCCAGAACGTCGCCCCCGGCCCGCCGATGCTGACCGCGACCGCGACGCCGGCGATGTTGCCAAGGCCGACCGTGCCGGAGAGCGCCGTCGCAAGCGCCTGGAAGTGGCTGACCTCGCCGGCGTCCTTCGGGTCGGAGTAGTCGCCCTTCACCAGCGAGATCGCGTGGCCGACGGCGCGGAACTGGATGAAGCCGAAATAGACGGTGAAGATCACCGCGCCCGCGACCAGCCAGCCCACGATCCACGGGAAGGTGGTGCCGGGGAAGTTCGAGAAGATGAAGCTGACGAACCAGCCGGTCGAGTTCGCGAAGGCCTGATTGATCGTCTCGTCCAGCGTCTGCGCGGCCGCTGTCACGGGGACCGCAAGGGCGAGGATCGCTGCAGCGGCAAGGCCGCGGGCCTGGGAAAATGCTGTCATTGTCTGTCCCTCCTGTCGGTCACGGCACGATGGTGCAGGGCACCGGCGCGATCTGCGCCAGGGTCCCGACGGTGGCCCCGAAGATCCGGGCCATGACCGACGACTCGCCCGTGCGCCCGACGACCATCTGCGAGGCGCCCTGTTCGCGGGCGATCGCGGCCAGCGTCTCGGCGATGTGGCCGAAGCGGACATCGGTCTCGATGGCAACGCCGGTTCCTGCAAGCTCGGCCAGAAGCGGCCCGAGGATCGCCGTCTGCGCGCGGTCGAGTTCGTCCTTCCGGCGCCGGTGGCGCTCGGCAACCTCGTCGGGGGTCAGGAAGCTGTAGGGCGACCATTCGAGGACATGGGCCAGCACGAGACGCGCGCCGGACGTCCGGGCCTGCGCGAGGGCAAAGTCCACCGCGCGTCGGCTCGCTGCGCTGCCGTCGTAGGCAGCGACAAGGGTATCGGACATCTGAGTTCTCCCTTTGTTGGCGCCTGCGGGGTCGGAGGCGCAGGCGAAGATCGCCCGGAAGGCATGGGAAACGATCTCAGACTTTGCCGCTCACGCAAAGTTCTTCGAACAATGCGGGTGCATTTACCCGCATTGTAGAAGATTCTTGCGTCAATTGGCGGAGGGTCGCGTAGGTTCTTGCCGGATTCGGGCAACGCCGCATGCGGCGCAATCCGCGTCCCGAAACCCCGGAAAGCGCCGTCCGCCGCGGCCAAGCGCCGCTTGCCCGGCTTGCGCTGGCCGCTTAAGAGGGGCTGGGACGGAGGGCGGATGGCAAGGGCTCCACGGCGCAGCGACGAGGACCGCGCGGGCTCGAAGCGCATGGGTGCGCCGAGGATGCCGCGATTCTCGACACCTACTTCGCCGCCGCGCTCGGCATCGCCGCGCTGTTCGCGCTGGGGTCGGCCACGCGGTTCTACATCGTGTCGATCCTGGGCGAGCGGGTGGTGGCCGACATCCGCAAGGCGGTCTTCGACCGGATGGTGGGCATGAGCCCGGCCTTCTACGAACGCCTGATGACCGGCGAGGTCCTCAGCCGGATCACCACCGACACGACGCTGATCCTGTCGGTCATCGGATCCTCGGCCTCGTGGTTCCTGCGCAATGCGCTGATGTTTGCCGGGGGCCTTGCGCTGATGCTGGTGTCGTCCGCGAAGCTTTCGGGGCTGGTGCTGCTGATCGTGCCGGCGGTGATCCTGCCCATCGTGCTTTTGGGCCGGCGGCTGCGGGTCCTGTCGAAGGAGACGCAGGACTGGATCGCGCAGTCCTCGGGCGCGGCGTCGGAGTCGCTGCTGTCGGTGCAGACGGTGCAGGCCTATACCCACGAGGCCGAAAGCCGCGGCGCCTTCGGCGAGGTGACCGAGAAGAGCTATGTCGCCTCGCGCAAGCGGATCGGCACGCGCAGCGTGATGACCGTCTTCGTGATCTTCTTCGTCTTCGCCGGCATCGTCGGCGTCCTCTGGGTCGGCGCGCGCGACGTGCGGGCGGGCGCGATGACCCCGGGCGAGCTGGTGCAGTTCGTGATCTACGCGATCATGGTCGCCTCGTCGGTCGCAGCGCTTTCCGAGATCTGGGGCGAACTGCAGCGCGCCGCCGGTGCGACCGAGAGGCTGGTCGAGCTGCTGCACGCCGAAGACAGCGTGACCGACCCTGCCGCACCGGTGCCGCTTCCCGTGCCTGTCCGGGGCGAGATCGGCTTCGACGACGTGCGCTTCAACTATCCCTCGCGTCCGGGGCAATCGGCGCTGGACGGGGTAAGCCTGACGGTTCGCCCGGGCGAGACGGTCGCGCTTGTCGGGCCCTCGGGCGCGGGCAAGACGACAGTGCTGCAGCTTCTGCTCAGGTTCTACGACCCGCAGGCGGGCCGCGTCACGCTGGACGGGATCGACCTGCGCGCCATGGCGCGCGCCGATTTCCGCCGGGCTCTGGCGCTGGTGTCGCAGGACCCGGTGATCTTCGCCGCGACCGCGCGCGAGAACATCCGCTTCGGCCGCCCCGGCGCCAGCGACGCCGAGGTCGAGGAAGCCGCGAAGGCCGCCGCCGCGCACGGGTTCCTGACTGCGCTGCCCGAGGGCTACGACACCTATGTGGGCGAGCGGGGCGTGATGCTGTCTGGCGGGCAGAAGCAGCGCATCGCCATTGCCCGCGCGATCCTGCGCGACGCGCCGGTGCTGCTGCTGGACGAGGCGACGAGCGCGCTTGACGCCGAAAGCGAGCGCGCGGTGCAGGACGCCGTGCAGAGGCTGTCGGAAGGGCGCACGACGCTGATCGTGGCGCACCGGCTTGCCACCGTGAAGAAGGCCGACCGCATCCTGGTCTTCGACGGCGGGCGCATCGTCGCCGAAGGCAGCCACGATGCGCTGGTCGCGCAGGGGGGGCTCTATGCCCGTCTCGCCCGGCTCCAGTTCACCGAAGGGCTCGCGGCGGAATAGCCGTCCGGCCGCCGCGAAATTTCGCAGCGTAACGCTTGCGCGGTGCGGCATTCTTTCCCATCTTCGCCGGCAACGTAGCGCCCGGGAAAGGGCGACAGGGAGGGAGTGTGATGGGTAGATTCGCCGGGATTGCGGACAGGGATGCCGTTCAGAACGAGATGCCCTGGTCCGATCGTGCCGTACCCAGGACGGTCCACCAGTTCCTGACGCGCGCCCGCGACAACTGGGGCGGTCGCAACGCGCTGACTTTCCAGATCCTCTCCGATCCCGGCTCGAAGGCCGAGACGCTGACCTGGGCCGAGTTGCACCGCCGTGCGACGCAGGCGGCGAACCTGTTCCGCAAGCTGGGCGTCGGGCCGAAGGACACGGTCGCCTATGTCATGCCGAACAGCAACGAGACCGCGGTTGCGCTTCTCGGCGGGTCGATTGCGGGCATCGTGAACCCGATCAACCCGCTTCTGGAACCCGAGCAGATCAGCGCCATCCTGCGCGAGACGAACGCCAAGGTCGTGGTCACGCTCAAGGCATTCCCAAAGACCGACGTGCCGCAGAAGGTAGCCGAGGCGGTGCAGTTCGCGCCGAACGTGAAGACCGTGCTCGAGGTCGATCTGAACCGCTATCTCTCGCCCCCAAAGTCGTGGATCGTGCCCCTCGTGCGGCCGAAGAACCCGGCAAGCCACAAGGCCGACGTTCTGAACTTCAACGCCGAGATGGCGAAGATGCCCGCCGACCGGCTGACCTTCGAGGACAGCGCGGAGGACCGCGTCGCCGCCTACTTCCACACCGGCGGCACGACCGGGATGCCCAAGGTGGCGCAGCACCGCGTCTCGGGGATGGTCTACAACGGCTGGCTGGGCGGTACGCTGCTGTTCGACGAGACCGACGTGCTGATCTGCCCCTTGCCGCTGTTCCACGTCTTTGCGGCCTATCCGATCCTGATGTCGTGCATCCAGTCGGGCGCGCACATGGTGCTGCCGACACCCGCGGGCTACCGGGGCGAAGGGGTGTTCGACAACTTCTGGAAGCTGATCGAGCGCTGGCGCGTGACCTTCCTCATCACCGTGCCGACCGCGATCTCGGCCCTGATGCAGCGCCCGGTCAATGCCGACGTCTCGTCGCTGAAGACCGCGATCTCGGGGTCGGCCCCGCTGCCGATCGAGCTTTACAACCGCTTCAAGGCCGCCACCGGCGTCGAGATCGCCGAAGGCTACGGCCTGACCGAGGCGACCTGCCTCGTCTCGTGCAACCCGGTCGACGGAACGAAGAAGGTGGGCTCGGTCGGCATTCCCTTGCCCTATACCGAGGTCCGGATCCTCAACGTCGACGCCGACGGCAACGTCCTGCGCCAGTGCAGCGTGGACGAGGTGGGCGAGATCTGCATCGCCAACCCCGGCGTGTTCGAGCGCAACACCTACCACGACCCCGACAAGAACAACGGCCTCTTTGCCGAGATCAAGTACCTGCGGACGGGCGACCTGGGGCGGATCGACACCGACGGCTACCTCTGGATCACCGGGCGGGCGAAGGATCTCATCATCCGCGGCGGCCACAACATCGACCCCGCCGAGATCGAGGACGCGCTGCTGGGCCACCCCGCCGTCGCCTTCGCGGGAGCCATCGGCCAGCCCGACGCGTTCGCGGGCGAACTGCCCTGTGTCTATGTCGAGCTGGTCAAGGGCGCCACCGCCTCGCCCGACGAGCTGATGGAGCATGCCCGCGGACACATCCACGAACGCGCCGCGATCCCCAAGCACGTCGAGATCCTGCCCGAACTTCCCAAGACCGCGGTCGGCAAGATCCTGAAGAACGATCTGCGCAAGCTTGCCATTGCCCGCGTCTATGGCGCGGCGCTGGACGAGGCGGGTCTGAACGTCCGCGTGACCGAGGTCTACGAGCACAAGAAGAAGGGCCTCGTCGCAAGGCTGGAACGCACCGGCGCAGTCGACGAAGAGGCGCTGGCCCACAAGATGGGCGAGTTCACGCGGCCCTGGGAATGGGCCGACTGAGCGCCCGTCAGTAGCCCGGCGCGTAGCGCCAGTTGTCGGCGTCGGGCGTGGCCTCGTCCAGGCTGTAGCCCGCGGCCTGAACGCGCCGCGCGATGGGCAGCCCGGCCGCAGCGGCTTCGTCGATCAGGCGCTTGCCCTCGGCCTCGTCCTGCGCCACGCCGTAGCCGCGCAGGAGGCTGAGCCCGTAGTTGTACTTGCCCACCGGATCGCCCGCGGCGGCGGCCTGCCGGTCCCAGTCGGCCGCGCGGTCGGGATCGTAGTCGGCGCCGAAGCCGTTCTGGTCCATGTAGCTCATCCAGGTCATTGCCTGGGTATAGCCGGCGGCCGCGCAGGCCTCGAACGTTTCGCGCGCGATCTCGTGCCGGCCCGACTTGGTCATCAGGTAGCCGGCCGCGCAGGTCGCCATGTCGACCCTGCCGTCCTCGACGTTCTGCATCAGCCGGTTCATCGTCAGTTCCTCGGGATTGGTCGTCCCGAATTCCGACGTCTCGCCCGCCGCAGGCAGGGCAAGGAGGCAAAGGGCCAGGGCGGGACCGGTCGTGCGGGGCATCGGCGTCTCCTCTTCGCGTGCCCGGCATAGCAGATCGGGCGGCCTGAGTCAGTCGGGCCGTGGTCGCATGCCGCGGCCGGTCCCGGCCCCGGCGGCCTTCGGGAGCCGCCGGGTCCGCAGACTACTCGATCGTGATCTCCAGCCGCTGCGTGTCGCCCGTCGAGCCCGGGACGCGCAGCTCGTAACGCCCGGGCCTGATCGCCACGAAGCCGATCTCCATCGTTCCGGCCTCGTCGAACTCCACGCTGTCGAGGCCGAGGGGGCGGACCTCGAGCCCTTCGATCACGATCCCGTCGATCCAGACCGCACGAAAGAATTCTGGCCCCACGAGCGCGAGCTCCTGGCTGCCGTCGGCCTCGATCTCGATCTCGTAGTAGGTGCCGGACGTGAGCGACAGCGGCGCCTCCGCCAGCGGCATCCCGGCCGACAGGGTGATCGGCGGCAGGTTCTGCTTGTTGCCGGCCGAGAGAATCCCGGCCAGGCCGAACCCGGGATCGTCGTCGTCCTCGTCCTGCGCGACGGCGGCAAGGGGCAGGCAGAGCGCCAGGACGGCGGTGAGAAGCAGGCGCATGTAGGGTCCTTTCCGGTTAGGGGCGCATCGCCGCGCCCCAGGGGAAGCGGCCGACCTTGATCGTCTGGGTGGCCTCCTGCGCGGCGACGTCGATCACGGTCACGTCGCCCGAAACCCCGTTGGTGGTGAAGAGAAGGCTGTTGTCGGGCGAGAAGGCCATGTGCCAGACCCGGCGCCCCACCAGGATGTACTTCTCGACCTCGTAGGTCTCGGCGTTGACGACGGCGACGTGGTTCGAGGGCCCGAGCGCGACGAAGGCCGTCTTCTCGTCGGGGGTGAAGCGGAAGCCCACCGGCTGCACGCGGTCGGGGTGGATGCCGCTGATCTCGAAGCCGATCTTTGCGACCTCGGTCTGGTCGGCAACGCTGAAGACCGTGATCGTCCCGCCGATCTCCGAACTTACCCAGAGCTCGGTGCCGCCCCTCGTGAACTCGGCATGCCGCGGGCGCGAATCCACCAGCGTGTTGGCGAAGAGCTCATGGGTCCCGGTGTCGATCCAGTGCGCCATGTTCGTCGTCTCGGACGTCGTGATCGCGATCTTGCCGTCGGGCGACACGGCCATGCCCTCGGGTTCGATCCCGACGTTGATCTGCGCGACCACGGTGCGGCTTTCGACATCCACCACGGTCGTCACCGCATCGTCCTCGTTGGCGATGTAGAGGTGCCGGTCGTCGGGGTGCAGTACGAACTGCTCGGGGTCCTCGCCCGAGGGCAGGTCGTGCAGGATCGCGCCCGTCTCGGGGTCCATCACCTGCACCGTGTCGCTGTCCGAGGCGCAGATGTAGACCCGGCTGAAGTCCTTCGAGAAGGTGATGCCGCGCGGACGCTCGCCCGTCGGGATGGTGCGCGTGACCGCGAGCGTGGCAATGTCGATCACGCTGATCGTGTCGTCGCGTTCGTTGGTGACCCAGATCTCGCCCGCGTCCGCCCAGCAGGGCGCGGCGAGTAGCAGAAGGGCGATGGCGCTGCGCATGGTCATCCTCCGAAGGCGGTGCAGGCGGATTCGGGCTGGTCGAGGCCCAGCGTGTCGAGCTCGCTGCGCTGATGCAGGAACCCCTCCAGCGGGGCCATCGCGACCAGCGCGCGCGGATGCACGATCGGGATCGGCTGGCGCAACTGGCCGTTCCACGCGCGGAAGGTCAACGGCCGGCCCTTGAAGCCGGCCAGTTCGAAGTCGTCCGACAGGAGGAAGGCGCGCAGGGTCGCCGCATCGGCGGCGCCGGTGCGCGTCACCGCCTCGCCGATGCTGCGCACGGCGGCCCAGGCGGCATAGTCGCGCGGGCGCATCCCGCGACCGGCCAGGTCGACGAAGCGGCCCTGAAGCTGGGCCGCACCCCACTGTTCCAGCACCGGCGACCAGGCCACGGGGCTCATCCCCTCGGATCCGGCGACGAGCTTCGGCTCCCACGTGTTGAACATCACGAAGCGCGCGAAGTCGCCCCATTCGTCGGCCACCAGCAGGATGTCGTGCGGGGGCAGGTCCTGGGTGAACAGCGGCACCTCCTGGCTGGCATTGCGGCGCATGTCGGCGTCGAAAGCCCAGGTCTTCTCGACCGCGATCTCGACCTGGAACTTCACCGCCGAGCGGCGCAGCGCCTCGGCATAGGCAAGGTCCTCGGGCAGGGTGCCGGTGATCAGGGCCAGCGTCGTCCAGCGCCGCTGGAGAAGGAACTGCATCAGCGCGTCGGTCCGCATGGTCAGCGAGGGGGCTACGTGGAGCACGTTCGCCCGGCAGTCTTCGGAGCGCAGCGCCTCGTCCTCGGCCGCGGCGTTGAAGATCAGCGCGCCCTCCGCCTCGGGCAGGTCCGCGATGGCAAGCAGCGTCGCGGCAGGGGCGTCGAGCACCAGAAGGCCGGTCTCGGCCAGTGCCGCGCGGGCGGCGGCCAGAATGTCGCCCCCCGGGGCGACCGAGGTAACCTCGAGCGTATAGGCGTGGCCGAGGAACTGCCCGGTCGTGGCGTTGTCGGCCAGACCCAGCTCGGCACCGCGGACGCCGTCGTCTTCGGGAATGGGGTCCAGCCCCGACAGCGTCGGCGGCGCCTCGACTTCCTGCCTCAGGTAGTGGATCGCGACCGAAACCTCTGCCGAGGCGGCCGAGGCCCAGAACACCCCCAGAACGGCAACGATGCGCAGCATGGCTCCTCCCCCTGCCGGCGAAGGGTAGGGGCAGCGTTGCTCCGCGGGCCATAGGACCATGGTCGCACCCGCCCGGCGCGCCGTTCAACGAAGGTCGCATAGATGCGGCGGTCGGGGGCGGGGTAAGAACGGTCCGACCGCCAGGAACAGGAGCCAGCCCCATGCGCGCCACCCGCCTTGCCGCCGCCGCCTCGGCCGCCATCGCCGCCGCGACGCTTGCCTTCGCCCATGGCGACGTGGCCCCGCAGGCCGTGAACACCGATGCCCTTCCCGATGTGGGCGAGGAGTGGCTGGCCGAGAACCCCTACCGCGGCCAGGGCGAAGAGGTGTGGCAGACGGCCATCGACATCGGGGCCTCGGGCTACAACTCGAACTGCGCGCGCTGCCACGGGCTTGGCGCGATCTCGGGCGGCCTTGCCCCCGATCTGCGGTTCCTCGAGGCCGAGGAATACGGCGACAGCTGGTTCATCGAGCGCTTCCGCAGCGGCTATACCCAGGGCGGCGTGACCAAGATGCCGGCCTTCGGCGACCTTCTGGGCCAGAAAGCGGCCTGGGCGATCCGCACCTACATCGAGACGCGCCCCGACGACGCCGCCATGGCCGAACAGACCGATGCGCTGAAGGCGCTTCGGGACGAGCTGGCGGGATGGGCCGAAGGGCAGGGCGCGCCCGACCCCGACGGCGCCCGCGCCCGCCTGACGGAAATCGCCTCCGGCATCGGGACACTGTCGGGCGCGCCGGTCGCCGACAGCGTCGCGGCGCGCGCGGCAAGCCAGATCGACGGCTCGCCCGACAGCTACAGGCTTGCGGCCGAGACGCTCACGGTCGGCCTGTCGGCGGCCCACTGACGGCCATGCGGGTCCTTGCCGCCGCGCTCTGCCTTGCGGTGATGCTGCTTGCCGGGGCCGCTACCGCCCAGGGCCGCTGTGCGGACGTGGTTCCGCACGGGCGCCCGCAGAACACGGCGCGCGAGTTCGTGGGACAGGATCTGGACCAGATCACCGAACGCGGCTTCATCGAATTCGCGGTCTACGAGGACTTTCCGCCCTATTCGTGGGACGAAGGCGGCGCGCCGCGGGGCATCGATATCGAGGTAGGTCGCCTCATCGCCGCCGATCTGGGGGTCGAGCCGCGATTCCGCTTCGTGCAGGCCGGCGAGACGGTCGAGGCCGACCTGATGAATTACGTCTGGCGCGGCGCGGTCGTGGGCGGGCGGGTATCCAACGTGATGCTGCATGTGCCCTACGATTCGAACTTCGCCTGCCGGGTGGAGCAGGTGGTCTTCACGGGCCAGTACTACGCCGAGCGGATCGCCATCGCCTACCGGACCGAAGACTACCCTGACGGCGGGCCGGTGCCCGCCTACTTCCGCTTCGACACCGTGGCGGTCGAGAACGACTCGATCTCGGATTTCTACCTGTCGTCCTTCGCGGGGGGCCAGATGCGGGCGAACGTCCGCCGCTATCCCACCACCGCCGCGGCCATGGCGGCCCTGGCCGAGGGCGAGACCAAGGCCGCGATGGGCCCGCTTGCGCAGCTGGAACACGCCACGGGCGAGGGAGTCGCCGTCCACACGCCGCCGCTGCCGGGGCTGTCCGTCGGGCGCTGGACCCTGGGCGTGGCGGTCCACCAGTCCCACCGCGACCTGTCCTATGCCGTGGATTACGCGATCGAGACCGCGCTGGCCGACGGCCGGATCGCCGCGATCTTCGAGGACTACGGGCTCAGCTACACCGCGCCCGAGCGGTAGGCTCAGAGCGCCTCCATCACCTCGTCTGTCGCCTCGAAGTTGGCGGTCACCGTCTGCACGTCGTCGTCGTCCTCGAGCGCGTCGATGAGCTTCATCAGAGCCTGCATCCCCTCGAGGTCGAGCGCGGTCGAGGTCCTGGGCTTCCAGACGAGCTTTGCCGTCTCGCTTTCGCCCAGCTGTGCCTCGAGCGCCGTCGAGACGGCGGCAAGATCGGTATCCGCGCAGTAGATCCAGTGCCCCTCGTCGTCGCTTTCGACGTCCTCGGCGCCGGCCTCGATCGCGGCCATCATCACCGTGTCGGCATCGCCGACCGAGGCGGGGTACATGACCTCGCCCTTGCGGTCGAACATGAAGGCGACCGAGCCGGTTTCGCCCAGGTTCCCGCCGTTCTTCGCGAAGGTGGACCGCACGTTCGAGGCGGTGCGGTTGCGGTTGTCGGTCATCGCCTCGACGATCACCGCGACGCCGCCCGGGCCGTAGCCTTCGTAGCGGATCTCCTCGTAGGTATCGGCGTCGCCGCCCTGCGACTTCTTGATCGCGCGCTCGATCACGTCCTTCGGCATCGAGGCGGCGCGGGCTTCCTTGACCGCAAGGCGCAGGCGCGGGTTCTTGTCGGGATCGGGGTCGCCCATCTTGGCAGCGACGGTGATCTCCTTCGACAGTTTAGAGAACAGCTTGGCCCGCACGGCATCCTGCTTGCCCTTGCGGTGCTGGATGTTCGCCCATTTGGAATGTCCGGCCATGGCGGCTCCCGCTGCTCCCCTCGCGACAGGCGGCTTCTATATTCCAAGGCCAAGGAACCCCGCAACCCCGTCCGCGCGTTGGGCGCGAGCGCAAGGGGCGGGACCCTGCGATCCGGGGGAAATCCGGGGAAAGGGGACATGATGACCACCGACCAGGGGCTGCTGTTCGGCCTGCTTGCCGTGATGCTCGCGCTCTTCGTCTGGGGGCGCATCCGCTACGACGTGGTCGCGCTCGGCACGCTGGTCGTGGCCACGTTCGCCGGCCTCGTTCCCGCCGATGCGGCCTTCGCGGGGTTCGGGAACACCGCGGTCATCACTGTCGCGCTGGTCCTGACGATCTCGGCCGGGCTGACACGGTCGGGCGCGGTGGCCGTTCTGGGCAAGCAGCTTGCCGACGGGACCGACCGCGTCACCCGCCACATCGCGCTTGTGGGCGGGATCGGCGCGGTCCTTTCGGCCTTCATGAACAACGTGGCCGCGCTGGCGCTTCTGATGCCTCTCGACATGCAGGCGGCGCGGCGGGCACGGCGGCCTGCCGGCCTTACCCTCATGCCCCTGGCCTTCGCCACCATCCTTGGCGGCCTCGTCACGCTGATCGGAACGCCGCCGAACATCCTGATCGCCGAGTTCCGCGGCCGCGAGATGGGGACCCCGTTCAGGATGTTCGACTTCGCGCCCGTGGGCCTTCTGGCCGCGGCTGCGGGGCTTGCGTTCGTGGCGCTGGTCGGCTGGCGGCTGGTGCCCCGGCGCGACGACGACGCGCGCGGCGCCGGCGCGTCCGCGGGCGATGCCTTCCTGGCCGAGCTTGTCGTGTCGCCGGGCTCGGGCGCGATCGGCCGCACCGTCCCCGAGATCGAGGCCGAAGGCGACCGGGCCGGCCTTTCCATCCTGCGCCTGGTGCGCGACGAGCGGCGGATCAACGGCGCGGCGCTGGCCACCAAGCTCCGCGAAGGCGACGTGCTGATGGTCGAGGCCACGTCGGACGGGATCGAGGAGTTCCGCGTCTCGATGAAGCTCGATTTCGTGGGCGGCAAGGCTGCGGCGATGGCCGAGGCCGGAAGCCGGGGCCTTGTCGTGACCGAGGCCATCGTGACCGAGGGCGCCCGGATCGCCGGGCGGAGCGCCCAGGCGCTGGGCCTCGGCTGGCGGCGGCGGACGATCCTCGTCGGCATCTCGCGCCACGGCCGCAGGATCAGCCGGGCGCTGCGCCGCGAACGCATCCGGCCGGGCGACGTGCTGCTTCTGCTCACGCCCGAGGAAGAGGCTGCCGAGGTGATCGACTGGCTGGGCTGCCTGCCGGTCGGCGACCGCAGCCTGTCGGTCACCGACACGTCCCGCATCCTTCCGGCGGTGGGCCTCTTCGCGGCGGCGATCCTCGCCGCGACGCTCGGCCTGACCAGCCTGCCCGTGGCATTCGGGGCGGTGGTTCTGGGCTACCTCGCCTTCCGGGTCCTGCCGCTGGCCGAGCTTTACGCCCACATCCACTGGCCGGTCATCGTGCTGCTGGGCGCGCTGATCCCCATCGGCATCGCGTTCGAGACAACGGGCGGCGCCGGGCTTATCGCCTCGTCCCTCGTCGCCGCGACCGACGGCATGCCGCCGTGGGTCGCGCTTACCCTTCTGATGGTCGTCACCATGACGCTGTCCGACCTTCTGAACAACGCCGCCACGGCGGTCCTGGCCGCGCCGGTCGCCGTCGACGTCGCCAACCGGCTGGGCACCTCGGCCGATCCGTTCCTGATGGCGGTCGCAGTCGCGGCGTCCTGCGCCTTCCTCACGCCGATCGGGCACCAGAACAACACCCTCGTCATGGGGGCGGGCAAGTACCGCTTCGGCGACTACTGGCGCATGGGCCTGCCGCTCGAAGCGCTGATCGTCGCGGTATCGATCCCGGCGATCCTGTACTTCTGGCCGATGTGACCGCCGGCGCTTGACGCAAGCCGCCGTCGGGCGGCACGCTGGTGGCCGGAGGGCGCCATGAGCCGGATGATCACCGACATCGGCGACTACTTCGCCCGGGGTTGCGGGCGCTGCGTGCGGTTCGATACGCCCGACTGCTCGACCAGGCGCTGGGCGGGCGGGCTTGCCGACCTGCGCCGCCTCTGCCTCGGCGCGGGGCTGGACGAGACCGTGAAGTGGGGCCACCCGTGCTACATGCATGCCGGGCGCAACATCGCCATCATCGGGGCGCTTCGCGACGACTTCCGGCTGAGCTTCTTCGACGCGGCCCTCCTGTCCGACCCGGCAGGCGTGCTGGAACGGCAGGGGCCGAACACCCGCCACCCCGACATGATCCGCTTCACCGCCAACGGCCAGGTGGCCGAACGCGCGGCCGTGATCCGCGACTACCTTGCCGAGGCGATGGGCCACGCCGCGCGCGGAACCCGCCCCCCGAAGGACGACGCCGCGCCGGACATGCCCGCCGAGCTGGTCGAGGCGCTCGATGCGGATGCGGCCCTTGCCGAGGCCTTCCACGGGCTGACGCCCGGGCGGCAGCGCAGCTACGTCATCGCCCTGAGCGACGCGAAGAAGCCCGAGACACGGGTCGCGCGGATCGGCCGCTTCCGCGAACGCATTCTTGCCGGCAAGGGGGCGATGGAGCGTTAGGCGACCGGGGCAGCGCCGCCATCAGGGATCGGCGCTCGCGGGGCGCGTCTTCTCCTTTACCCGCGTGCCTGCCACCCACACGCCCGCCACGGCGCGGTCGTCGCCCATCATGATGGTGGGGAAGATCGCTTCCCAGATGTCTCCCGCCCGGTCGGCCCGCTGGGCGATGGCCGGCGTCGAGGCAAGGTCCAGCGCGACGAGGTCGGCCTCCAGTCCCGGCGCCAGCCGGCCGATGCGGTCGTCTACGCCGAGAAGCCGGGCGTTGCCCTCGGTCGCCAGCCACAGAAGCACAGCCGGGTGCAGCGCCATGCCGCGCAGCTGCGCGACCTCGTAGGCCGCGGCCATCGTGCGCAGCATCGAGAAGGACGACCCTCCGCCGGTGTCGGTGGCCAGCCCGATCCGCTGCCCTTCGGCTGCAAGCCCCGCCAGGTCGAAAAGGCCCGAGCCGATGAAGGTGTTCGAGGTCGGGCAGTGCACCAGCCCCGCGCCCGCCTCGCGCAGGCGTGCCCGCTCGCGCCCGGTCAGGTGGATCGCGTGGCCGAAGAGCGCGCCGGGGCCGAGAAGCCCTGCCGCCTCGTAGGTGTCGAGGTAGTCGCGCGCCTCGGGGAACAGGTCCCGCACCCAGGCGACCTCGTCGACCTGCTCGGACAGATGGGTCTGCATCAGGCAGCCCCGCCGCTCGGCCCAGAGCGCGCCGAGCGCGGCAAGCTGCTCGCGGCTGGAGGTCGGCGAGAACCGCGGCGTGACGACGTAGGACAGCCGGCCCTGCCCGTGCCAGCGGTCGATGAGGCGCTTGCTGTCGTCGTAGGCCGACTGCGCGGTGTCGGTCAGGCCCGCCGGCGCATTGCGGTCCATGCAGGTCTTGCCGCCCCAGGCGCGCAGGCCGCGCCGCGCGGCCTCGGCGAAGTACGCCTCGACGCTTTCGGGTTGCACGGTGCAGTAGCTGACGGTCGAGGTCGTGCCGTGGGCCAGCGTCAGGTCGAAGTAGCGCGCGGCGATGACCGCGGCATGGGCGGAGTCGCCAAAGCGCAGTTCCTCGGGAAAGGTGTAGAGGTTCAGCCAGTCGATCAGCCGCTTGCCCCAGCTGGCGATGATGGCGGTCTGCGGATAGTGCGCGTGCGCGTCGATGAAGCCGGGCAGGAGCAGCGCCTCGCCGAAGTCCTCTACCGCAGCCGCCGGATGGGCGGCGCGCAGCGCCTCGGCAGGGCCCACGGCGCGGATCGTCCCGCCTTCGACAAGCACCGCGCCCTGCCGTTCATGCCGCGCGGCCCCGGCCGGATCGCCGGCAAGGGGGGCGCGCTCGAAGGCAAGCGTCTGGCCGAGGATCAGGTGTTGCATGCGTCTCCGCACGGCGGCAGCGGCCCCGTCTGCCGATCAGCGGGATGCCCGGCAGCGCCGCCCGACCCTAGGGCGGCGGCGGGCTCCGGTAAACCCCGTGCGTGGCGGTTGCGTGCCCCGGCCGCGCACCCTAGGTGTCGGCGGGACCGGAAGCGGGAGGCGAGCCATGGCCGAAGCAGACAACGACGTCCGGGACGACGACGCCTACGAGCTCGACGCCGAGGTCGTCGCCGCCGTCCGGGATGCGGTCGAAACCGGGGATGCGCCGCGCGTGACCGCGCTTCTCGACCCGCTTCACGCCGCCGACATCGCCGACATCCTCGAACAGATCGGCCCTGCCGACCGCCGCGCGCTGATCACGCTCTGGTCGGGCGAGATCGACGGCGAGATCCTGTCGGAACTCGACGAAGCCATCCGCGAGGAGGTGATCGGCCTCCTGCCGCACGAGGTCCTGGCCGAAGCCGTCCGCGAGCTCGATTCCGACGATGTGGTCGACCTGATCGAGGACCTCGAAGCGCCCCAGCAGGAGGCGATCCTCGGCGCGCTCGAGGCCGACGACCGGGCGGCGGTCGAACAGTCGCTGACCTATCCCGAATACTCCGCCGGCCGCCTGATGCAGCGCGAGGTTGTCACCGCGCCCGAACACTGGACCGTGGGCGAGGCCATCGACTTCCTGCGCACCGAGGAGTGGCTGCCCGACCAGTTCTACCATGTGATTCTCGTCGATCCCCGGCACCGCCCCGTGGGCTACGTGACGCTGGGCAAGCTTCTGTCGTCGCGGCGCGAGGTGAAGCTGGCCGAGATCACCGAGGACAGCTTCCGCACGATCCGGGCCACCGACGAGGGCGGCGATGTCGCCTATGCCTTCAACCAGTATCACCTGATCTCGGCGCCGGTCGTGGACGAGACCGGCCGGCTGGTGGGCGTCATCACCATCGACGACGCGATGGCCGTGCTTGACGAGGAGAACGAGGAGGACATCCTGCGCCTCGCCGGGGTGGGCGACGAAAGCCTGTCCGACAGGGTGCTGGAAACGGCCAGGCTGCGGTTCGTCTGGCTTTTCGTGAACCTTCTGACGGCAATTCTCGCCTCTGCGGTCATCGGGCTCTTCAGCGACACGATCGAGGCGATGGTGGCGCTGGCCGTTCTGATGCCGATCGTCGCCTCGATGGGCGGCAATGCCGGGACACAGTCGATGACCGTCGCCGT
>JALORM010000239.1 GCA_025458985.1 Paracoccaceae bacterium
GTGATGACGCCGCCGAACTGCTCGCCGCGCCAGGCAAACACCGTGCCGTCACGGTCCTGCATCGTCACCGACCCGCGGGCGCGTCCGTCGACCTGGTCCGCGGCCGGCGGCATCTGCGAGGCGAAGAAGGCGGACGCCCCAAGAACCGCAAGCCCCGCGACCACCGTCACGCGCCAGGTGACGCCCCAGACGAGCCGCACGAAGAAGCCGACAACGCCGGTGACGAACCGCACGACCGGATTGCGCGGGCGTGCGTCGCGCGCCTTGCGCGACCGCGGCGCCGCCTTGGCCGGGGCCGGCTTCGGTGCGGGCTTCGCCGCGTGGCGCCGGTCCGCCACGAGAGGGGGTCGCTTGTTTCCGTTGCCGCTCATGCCTGATCGCTTTTGCCTGTGCCGGTCGCTTCGGACGCTCTTCGGATCAGCATATCGGACCCGCAAGCCAATGTGGAGCCGCGAACGCCGCCCACAAGGGGCATGCCCATCCTTTCACGCATTGCCCATCATTTAGGCAAATGCCGAATTCTGTGCAGAAATTGTGCAAATCTTTCGGAATCGCCCCGCGGACGGGCGGCCGCCGCCTTGTCTCCCCGGGCACGCGGTCACCCTCATCCCCCGTGGCAACTCCGCAGGGCGACCTGCGACTGGCAAGGGGAAGAACGTGAAACTGATCATTGCAGCGATCAAGCCGTTCAAGCTCGACGACGTGCGCGAAGCGCTCACCGCGATCGGGGTGCGCGGCATGATGGTCACCGAGATCAAGGGATTCGGCACGCAGTCGGGCCACACCGAGATCTATCGCGGCGCCGAATACGCCGTGAACTTCGTGCCGAAGGTCAAGCTCGAGATCGTCGTCAGCTCGGCCATGGCCGACCAGGTGGTCGAGACCATCCAGAAGACCGCCCGGACTGACAAGATCGGCGACGGGAAAATCTTCGTGCTCGACGTGCTCCAGGCGGTGCGGGTGCGCACCGGCGAGACCGGCGACGACGCGATCTGACCGCCAACAAGGGAAAGTGGGAAACACGATGACGAACTTCTCGAAACTCACGGGCCTGTCGGCGGTCATGGCCGCACTGACGGCCCTTCCTGCGCTGGCGCAGGAGGCAGCTGCCGAGGCGACCGAGGCCGCCGCCGAAGTCGCCCAGACGATGGACAAGGGCGACGTCGCCTGGATGATGGTCTCGACGCTGCTGGTGCTGTTCATGATCCTCCCGGGCGTGGCGCTGTTCTACGGCGGCCTCGTGCGGTCGAAGAACATGCTGTCGGTCCTGATGCAGTGCACGGTGATCACGGCGATGGTGATCGTGATCTGGGTGTTCTGGGGCTACTCGATGGCGTTCGGCGATGCGCCCTCGCCGTACTGGGGCGGGCTTGGCAAGGCGTTCCTGTCGGGTGTGACCGCGGAATCGATGGCGGCCACCTTCACCGAAGGGGTGGTGATCCCGGAATTCGTCTTCATCGCGTTCCAGATGACCTTCGCCTGCATCACCGCGGCGCTGATCGTCGGCGCCTTCGCCGAGCGCATCAAGTTCTCGTCGCTGATGCTGTTCATCGCGCTGTGGGTGACGTTCGTCTACTTCCCGATCGCCCACATGGTCTGGGATTCGGACGGCCTGATCTACGGCTGGGGCGCTCTCGACTTCGCGGGCGGCACCGTGGTGCACATCAACGCCGGCGTCGCGGGCCTTGTCGGCTGTGTGCTGATCGGCAAGCGGATCGGTTACGGCAAGGACAATATGGCACCGCACTCGATGACGCTGACGATGGTCGGCGCGTCGATCCTGTGGGTCGGCTGGTTCGGCTTCAACGCAGGCTCGAACCTCGAATCGAACGGCGGGGCCGCGCTGGCGATGATCAATACCTTCACCGCGACCGCTGCCGCGATCCTGGTCTGGGTGCTGTTCGAGGGGCTGGTCCGCGGCAAGGCCTCGATGCTGGGTGCCGCCTCCGGCCTGGTCGCCGGGCTGGTCGCCGTGACGCCAGCGGCCGGCTTTGCCGGTCCGGTGGGCGCCATCGTGCTTGGCGCGGTGGCGAGCGCCGTGTGCTACTTCTTCGTCACCGTGGTGAAGCACAGCCTGGGCTACGACGACAGCCTCGACGTCTTCGGCATCCACGGCGTCGGGGGGATCGTCGGCGCCCTTGGCACCGCAATCGTCGACCGGGCGAACTTCGGCGGCATCGGCTACAGCGAGCAGTCGCTTGGCGGTCAGCTTTATACCCAGTTCCTGGGCGTGGCGGTGACCGTGCTGTGGTGCGGTATCGTGTCCTACGTGCTCTACATGCTGGTGCGCATGGTCATGGGCCTGCGCGTCAAGGAAGAGTCCGAGCGCGAGGGCCTCGACCTGACCTCGCACGGCGAGCGCGCCTACCAGCTCTGACCGGGCTACCCAACGATTTGGCGCGCGCGGCCCCGGCCGCGCGCGTCTATCCTTTTCAGGGTGGCAGGTCGCGGTCGCGGCGTCGCGTCAGACGCCGGCTTCCGCGATGGCCCGGGCAAGCATTGGAACGGTGGTGGCGTTCAGCCCCGCGATGTTCAGGCGCGAGTCGCCGACCATGTAGATGCCGTGCTCGGCCCGCATCCGCTCGACCTGGTCCGGGCTGGCGCCGATCCGGCTGAACATGCCCCGGTGCGCCGCGACGAAGCCGAAGCGGTCGGAGCCGGTCGCCTTCCGCAGCTCGCTCGCCAGCTGCTCGCGCAAGCGCAGCATGCCCAGCCGCGTCTCCTCCAGCTCGGCCTCCCAGTCGGCGCGCAGCGCGGGGTCGGTCAGGATCATCGTGACCAGCCGCGCGCCATGGTCGGGCGGGAACGAAAAGTTCTGGCGATTGAGGAAGGCGAGGTTCGCCTGCGCCAGCTTCTGCGTCGCCGCGTCGGGGGCCACGGCCAGCAGCAGTCCCGTGCGCTCGCGGTAGATGCCGAAGTTCTTCGAGCAGGAGGCGGCGATCAGCAGTTCCGGCAGCCGCTGCGCCAGAAGCCGTGTCGGCGCGGCGTCGGCGCCGAGGCCGTCGCCGAAGCCCTGGTAGGCAAGATCGACGAGCGCGTTCGCTCCCCTCGCCACCAGAAGGTCGGCGATGTCGCCCCATTGGCCGAGGCCGGGATTCGCGCCGGTGGGGTTGTGGCAGCAGCCGTGCAGCAGCACCACGTCGCCCGCCCGAACCTCGCCCAGGTCGGCCATCATGCCGTCGAAGTCGACCCCGCGCGTCGCCTCGTCGAAGTAGCGGTAGTCGCGCGTCGGCAGGCCGAGGTACTTCACGATGGAGTTGTGGTTGGGCCAGGTGGGGTTCGACAGCCAGACCGTCGCGCTTGGCGCGGCCATCCTGACCAGCTCCAGCGCCTGGCGCACTGCGCCCGTCCCGCCGGGCTGGGCGGCGAAGGCCAGCCGGTCCTTGGCGACCGTTCCGCCCAGGATCAGGTCCGACAGCGCCTCGCCGAAGGCCGGGTCGCCCGCAAGGCCGGTATAGGACTTGGTGGTCTCGGTCTCCCACAGCTTCTTCTCGGCGGCCTTGACGGCGCGCATGACCGGGGTGACGCCCTCGGCGTTCTTGTAGACGCCGACGCCCAGATCGATCTTGTCGCTCCGCGGGTCGTCGCGGAACATCTGCATCAGCATCAGGATCTTGTCGGCGGGCTGCGGCTTGAGGTTGGTGAGCATCAGGTTCTTCCGGTGGCGACCTTGAGGTCCTTGTAGAGCCCCCATTCGCTCCACGACCCGTCGTAGAGCGCGTGCGGACGGCCGAGGATTTCGAGGGCGAGCGAGAGGATGGCGGCGGTCACGCCCGAACCGCAGGTGGTGATCACCGGCTTCTTCGGGTCGATCCCGGCATTGGCGAAGACCTGCGCCAGGTCGGCGGGGGGCTTCATGGTGCCGTCGTCGTTCAGAAGGGTGCGGTAGTGGACGTTCCTCGACCCCGGGATGTGGCCCGCGCGCAAGCCGGGGCGCGGCTCGGCCTCCTCGCCCGCGAAGCGTCCGGGGGACCGGGCGTCGGCGATCTCCCAGTCGCCGAGCTTGGCGGCGGCGGCGACCTGGGTCACGTCCTTCACCAGGTGGTTCTGGCGGCTGACGGTCATGTGGCGGTCGCGCACGATGGGGGGCAGGTCCTCGACCTCGCG
>JALORM010000240.1 GCA_025458985.1 Paracoccaceae bacterium
GCGACGCTGATGATCTCGGAAAGCGACAATACCGCGACCGACCTGCTGATGGACGTGGCAGGGCGCGCCAGGGTGGACGAGGCGCTGGGCCTGACGGACGTGCCCTCCACGCGCGAGGTGTTCGCGCGCTGGGCGGCGGGCGGCACGCTGCCCGGCGATCGGCCCCTTCCCCCGCCGCTGCCGAAGGGCGAGGATCTGTCGCACCCTCCCGGGTTCGCGACCTATCCCGTGCCCCTCGACACCCTTTGCCGCCTGATGGACGAGGTCGCGCCGCTTGACCTGATGGCGGTCGGGCCGGGTCCGGTGCTTGAGGGCGATTGGGCCCGGGTCGCGTTCAAGGGGGGTTCCTTGCCCGGGGTGCTGAACCTGACCGCGGGCGTGACCGACGGCGCGGGCCGCGTCCACTGCGTGGCGCTTACCGTCAACGACCCCGCCGGTGTCGATGCCGCGCGGACGACACAGGCGTTCCGCGAACTTCTCGCCGCGGTTGGCGGCGTCTGAAGCGCAGCCGGGCGGAACCGCCTTCCCATCCGGCGCGCGCCGCGTTACGCCATCGCTTCGGGCGGCAGCAGGAGTCTCGGGCAAGATGCGGACAGTGCTGTGGGTGGGGCTGGCGGTCTTCGTCGTCGACCAGGCGTCCAAGTACCTCGTGGTGCACTGGCTGCGCCTGGCCGAGGTCCTGCGGATCGACGTCCTGCCCCCCTACTTCAACCTGCGCATGGCGTGGAACCGGGGCATCAACTTCGGCCTTCTGGACGGGACCGGCCGCTGGCTGCTGATCGCGGTCGCCCTGCTGATCTCGGCCTGGGTCATCTGGTGGGTGCGCCGGGGCGGCCACCGGCCGGGGGCCTATGTCGCCGCGGGCCTGCTGCTGGGCGGTGCGATCGGCAACGTCGTCGACCGGGTGCTCTACGGTGCCGTGGCGGACTTCATCAACATGTCCTGCTGCGGAATCTCCAACCCGTTTTCCTTCAACGTCGCCGACATCTCGATCTTTCTGGGCGCGGTCGGGCTGGTGTTCCTGATCGACGACAAGGACAAGCCAGGGGCCGGGCGCGCCGACAAGACCCCGTGACGCGCCCGCCGACTTGGGCTAAACGGATGCCGGAGAGAACCGGGAAGGACGGGACAGCACCGATGCGCGTGGGACGGACGGCGATGCTTGCGGCGGCTCTGGGCCTTCTGGCCGCCTGCGCCGACCGCGACCGCGAGCCGCAGCTGCTCAACATCCGTTCGACCACGCCCGACGAGTTCGCGATTCTGCCGACGAAGCCGCTGGAACAGCCGGCCGATTACGCCAGCCTGCCCGAACCCACGCCCGGGGGCCGCAACCTGGTCGACCCCACCCCGAACGAGGATGCGGTGGCGGTCCTGGGTGGCAACCCGGCGGCCCTGGCGCGCACCGGCGTCCCGGCGGGCGACGGGGGGCTGCTGTCCTACGCGGGGCGCTTTGGCGTGACGCCCGGCATCCGCGCAGAGCTTGCCGCGGCCGACCTCGAATACCGCCGCCGCAACGACGGCCGCCTGATGGAGCGGCTGTTCAACGTCAACGTCTACTTCCGTGCCTACAAGCCGCTGAGCCTCGACCAGCACGTGGAACTGGAGCGCTGGCGGCAGGCCGGGGTGCGCACGCCTTCGGCGCCGCCCGACCCCGAACTGGAGTAGGCCCGCCCCTGCCGCGCCTCACATCCGCGCCAGCACGGCTTGATCCCGGCGCGGGGGCGCGTATCTCAACCCGAGCCGAACAAGGGAGGCGCGGATGCTTGGCCGCTTGACCGGGGTTGCGTTGATCGGGCTGGCCCTGCCCGCCATGGCGGGGGAGGTCACGACCTTCACGCTCGACAACGGTCTGGAAGCCGTGGTGATCGAGAACCACCGCGCGCCCGTCGTCGTCCACATGCTGTGGTACCGGGTCGGTTCGGCCGACGAGCCTCCGGGCCGGTCGGGCATCGCGCATTTCCTGGAACATCTGATGTTCAAGGGCACCGACACCCGCGCGTCGGGCGAATTCTCGCAGATCGTGGAGCTGAACGGCGGCACCGACAACGCCTTCACGAGCCTCGACTACACCGGCTACTTCCAGCGCGTCGCGGCCGACCGGCTGGACCTGATGATGGAGCTCGAGGCAGACCGGATGCGGAACCTCCAGATGACCGAGGAAGACGTTGCGACCGAGCGCGACGTGATCATCGAGGAGCGCAACCAGCGGGTCGAGAACGACCCCGGCGCGATCTTCGGCGAGCAGCGCCGCGCGGTGCAGTACTTCAACCACCCCTACCGCATCCCGATCATCGGCTGGCGGCACGAGATGGAGACGCTGACCCGCGAGGATGCGCTGGAGTTCTACCGCCGCTTCTATGCGCCGAACAACGCGGTGCTGGTCGTTGCCGGCGACGTCGAACCCGACGAGGTGCGCCGCCTGGCCGAAGAACATTACGGGCCGCTGGCGCCGACGCCGGACCTCGCCCCGCGCGTCCGCCCCGCCGAGCCGCCGCAACTGGCCGAACGGCGGCTGACCTATGCCGATCCCAGGGTCGCACAGCCCTATGTGATCCGCACCTATCTTGCGCCCGAGCGCGACCCCGGCGCGCAGGAAAAGGCCGCGGCGCTGACCTACCTGGCCGAGATCCTCGGCGGAGGCACGACCTCGGTCCTGGCGCGCAAGCTGCAGTTCGAGACGCAGACGGCCGTCTTCACCACGGCGTTCTACGACGGCACGGCGCTGGACGACACGACCTTCGGGGTGGCGGTCGTACCGGTGGAGGGCGTCAGCCTCGAAGAGGCCGAGGCGGCGATGGACCGTGTCCTGGCCGAGTTCATGGCCGAGGGCATCGACGACGCGCAGTTCGAAAGGATCCGCTTCCAGATCCGCGCGGCCGAAATCTATGCCCAGGACGACACCCAGGGGCTTGCCCGCCGCTATGGCGAAGGGATGACCTCGGGGCTGACGGCTGCCGACATCGAGGCCTGGCCCGCGGTACTGGACGCCGTCACCAAGGAAGACGTGATGGCCGCCGCGGCCGAGCTGTTCGACCGCCGCCGTGCGGTGACGGGGTGGCTTACCGCGCCCGCGACCGAACCCGCGGAGGCGATCCAATGATCCGCGCCGTCCTGGCCGCCGCGGTGGCGGTGGTCCTCGCCCTGCCCGCGCGCGCGGCGGTCGAGATCGTCGAGGTCACCTCGCCTGGCGGGATCACCGCCTGGCTGGTCGAAGAACACTCGATCCCCTTCGTCGCGCTCGACATCCGGTTCAAGGGCGGCACCAGCCTCGATGCGCCCGGCAAGCGTGGCGCGATCAACCTGATGACCGCGCTTCTGGAGGAAGGGGCAGCCGACCGCGATGCCCAGGCCTTCGCCGCCGAGACCGAGGCGCTTGCCGCGCAGTTCCGGTTCCGGTCGTTCGACGACACGATCCTGGTGTCGGCCTCGGTCCTGACCGAGAACCGCGACGAGGCGCTGGAGCTGTTGCGGACGGCGCTGGTCGAGCCGCGCTTCGATGCCGATGCGGTCGAGAGGGTGCGCGCGCAGGTCCTGGCCAACATCCGGTCTGACGCGACCGACCCCGAAGCCATCGCCGGGCAGCGGTTCGACGCGATGGTGTTCGGCGACCATCCCTATGCGACCTCGGGCGATGGCACGCTGGACAGCGTCGCGGCGCTGACCCGCGACGACCTCGTGGCCGCGAAGGACCGCGTCATGGCGCGCGACCGGCTGTTCGTCGCGGCGGTGGGCGACATCACCGCCGAAGAGCTCGGCCCGCTGCTCGACCGGCTGCTGGGCGGCCTGCCCGAGACCGGCGCCGCAATGCCCGACCGCGCCCCGGTCACGCTGGCGGGCGGGGTCGAGGTGGTAGAGTTCGACACCCCGCAGTCGGTGGTGATCTTCGGCCACGAGGGGATCGACCGTCTGGACGACGACTTCTTCCCCGCCTTCGTGCTGGACCAGATCCTCGGCGGGTCGGGCTTCGGGTCGCGGCTGATGTCCGAAGTCCGCGAGAAGCGCGGCCTGACCTACGGGATCGGCACCTATCTTGCGAATTTCGATCACGCCAACCTCTACCTCGGGCAGTTCTCGTCGGCCAACGACCGGGT
>JALORM010000241.1 GCA_025458985.1 Paracoccaceae bacterium
TGGGACCGCACCTGGGCGGTCGCCCACGAAGCCGCGCAGCTCGAACCGGGGGTCTGGGCACCGAAGCAGAACTTCCTCAGGGGGGTTGCGGCGGCGCAGTTGATGGCGGTGCGGGCCCGGCTCGACGAGGGCACGGGCAGACTGACGCTGTCGCATCCGCAGGCGGCGCCGGTTTCGGGCCGCCCAGACGACCCGGCCGAGGCCTCCGGGCTGGTCGACTGGCTGCGCCCGCTCTGGCCCGCGAACCGGCCCGCCCCGGCGGCGCTGGTCCGGGCCGGAGACCAACCGTTCACCGACGTGCCCGATCCCTTCGTGGCCGTCCTGAACCTCGCCTCGCACCGCGCCCTGATGCAGCGCCTCGGCTGCGATCCCGCCGGCGCCTCGATCCACCGATGGCGCGGGAACCTCTGGCTCGACGACATGGCACCGTGGGAGGAGTTCGACCTGGTCGGCCACGCGATCCCGATCCTGAGGATCGAGGAACGCATCACCCGCTGCCGCGCGACGATGGGCAACCCCGAAACCGGCGTCGCGGACGCCGACACTCTCGGTGCCCTGTCTGACGGCTGGGGCCACGAGGATTTCGGCGTCTACGCGCGGGTCGTCGAGGGCGGTGCCGTCGCGACGGGCGACCTGGCGGGCCTTGCATGAGCCTGACCTACCCCCTTGCGCCAGAACCCGACCCGCAAGCCCGGGAGGCCGGGCGGCTTCTGTTCGCGCAGGGGGCGGAGTTCCTCAAGGGGGTCGTCGCCATGGACGGGCTGCCCCCCGCCGATCGGCTCGAGGTCTGCTTCGCGGGCCGCTCGAACGTCGGCAAGTCGAGCCTGATCAACGCGCTGACCGGGCGCAGGAACCTCGCCCGTGCCTCGAACACTCCCGGCCGCACGCAGGAGATCAACTACTTCACGCTCGGGGCGGAACGCTACCTCGTCGACCTGCCCGGCTACGGCTTTGCCGAGGCGCCGGTGAAGGTGGTCGAGAAGTGGCAGCGCCTGCTCAAGGCCTACCTTTCGGGCCGCGCCACGCTGAGGCGGGCCTTCGTTCTCATAGACACCCGCCACGGGATCAAGTCCGTCGACGAAGATATCCTGACGCTGCTCGACCGGGCCGCGGTCACCTTCCAGGTAGTGTTGACCAAGGCCGACAAGGTGAAGGACGCCGACCGCGAGGCGGTGCTGGCCCAGGTGCGGGGCGCACTGGCCAGGCACCCCGCTGCCTTCCCCGAGATCGTGCTGACCTCGTCCGAAAAGGGCGAAGGGATCGAGACGCTGCGCGCGCTGATCGCCACGCTCGAGTAGGCGCCCAAGAGCCTTGAGCAAGGCTCTTGGACAAATCCCTTGATGCAAGGGATTTGCCCGCCTCAGACGTGCTGGCCCGCGTTCACCTCGATCTCGGTGCCGGTGACGTAGCTTGCCGCGTCCGAACAGAGAAACCAGATCACGTCGGCCACCTCGGACGGCTGGCCGAGACGGCGCAGTGGCAGCCCCTCGACGATCTTCTCGGTCCCGGGCGAGAGGATCGAGGTCTCGACCTCGCCGGGCGCGATGGCGTTGACCCGCACGCCGAGCGGCCCGAAGTCATGCGCCATCTCGCGCGTGAGCGCCGCCAGCGCCGCCTTCGAGGTAGCATAGGCCGCCCCCGCGAAGGGGTGGACCCTCGCCCCCGCGATCGAGGTGACGTTGACCACGGCCCCCTGCGCGGCGGCCAGTTCCTGCATCAGCCCGCGCGCCAGGACGACCGAGGCGAAGAAGTTGACGTGGAACACCTGCCCCCAGGTGCGCAGGTCGGTGTCGAGCGTGGACAGCCGCGCGCCCCCCGGCCCCTTGGGCGAGATCCCGGCATTGTTGACCAGCGCGTGCAGCCGCCCGTCGAGCTTCTCCCGGATCGTCTCGATTGCGGCGATGGTCTGGTCCGGGCTGGCCAGGTCGATCTGGATGTGGTTCTCCTCGCCCCCCGGCCAGGGGCAGCGCGGATCGAACGGCTGGCGCGAGCAGGTGAGCACCCGCCAGCCCCCGGCCGAGAACCGCTTGACCGTGGCGTGGCCGATTCCCCGGCTCGCCCCGGTCAGCACCAGCGTCTTCTGCCCGTCCGCCATGATCGGCCCTCCGTCGCCTGACAGCCTAGCGGGCGGCGCGGAAAGGGCAATGGAGCCCGCTTGGTCCTTGAGACCGAGCGCCCGCTGTCCTAACAGGGGCCGGAACCCGGGGGCCACAGGATGAAGACGCAGGACATGAACCGCGACTGGATCGCCACCGCCCGCACGCTCTCCGAGGCGCTGCCCTACCTGCAGCGCTTCACCGGTGCGGTCGTCGTCGTGAAGTTCGGCGGCAACGCGATGGGCGACGACGCCGCGATGGCAAGCTTCGCCCAGGACATCGTGCTGATGCGCCAGGTCGGGGTGAACCCGGTGGTCGTCCATGGCGGGGGGCCGATGATCAACGACCTCCTGAAGCGGCTCGGCATCGAAAGCCGTTTCGTGAACGGCAAGCGCGTGACCGACCGCGCCACCGTCGAGGTCGTCGAGATGGTGCTCTCGGGCCTCGTCAACAAGCGCATCGTGCAGGCGATCAACGACGCGGGCGGCCGCGCGGTGGGCCTGTCGGGCAAGGACGACGACATGATCGTCTGCGAGGCCGACGACCCGGAACTCGGCTTCGTCGGCCGCCCGGTCGAGATGAACGTGCAGGTGCTGCGCGACCTCTTCGGGGCGGGAATCATCCCGGTCGTCGCCCCGGTCGCCACCGGCATGGCCGACAACGAGACCTTCAACGTCAACGGCGACACCGCGGCCGGCGCCATCGCGGGTGCGTTGAAGGCCGACCGCCTGCTGCTCCTGACCGACGTCGCGGGCGTGAAGAACGCCGCGGGCGAGGTCGTGACCCAGCTCACCCCCGCCGAGGTGCGCGCGATGATCGCCGAGGGTACGATCTCGGGCGGGATGATCCCGAAGGTCGAGACGGCGCTCGCCGCCGTCGACGAGGGCGTGCGCGCCGCGGTGATCCTCGACGGCCGGGCGCCCAACGCCTGCCTGCTGGAGCTGTTCACCGAACACGGCGCGGGGTCGATCATCCGGTCGACCGAGCCGCGGGTGAAGCCGCGGCGTGGCTGAGGGTTCCGCCCACCCGGTGCGACGGCCCGCGCCGAAGATGCGCTTCGGGCTTCTCTTGTTTCCAAATACTCCCGCCGGAGGCACGCCGCGCGCCAGCGCGGCGCCCGGCCCAACGGGAGGAGCGATCCCGGCCACGGGATCGCGACGACGGGCGGGAGGGCCCCCCGCCCGATGAGCACGCCGGACCACGATGCGCTGCAGGCCCGGCTCCGGGCCGAGGGGCTCGACATCTTCGGCGGCGTCCATCCCGCGCCGGATGAGCCGCACCTCCCGCGGGGCACCGCGACGCTCCTCCTGCTCGGCCCGCACGAGCCCGGCTTCTGGGCGCGGCTCACCGCCTCGGCCGAATGGCAGGACGGGCGGCCCGACCCGGTCGACCGCTGGTCGCGGCGGGTGATCGGGCGCATCGCCTGCGACCTGGGCGCCAAGGCGCTCTTTCCCTTCGCCGGGCCGCCCTGGCTGCCGTTCCAGTCCTGGGCCGAACGCACGGGCCGGGCCTGGCCCTCGCCCGTCCGGCTTCTGGTGCACGACATCGCGGGGCTGATGGTCAGCTACCGCGGCGCGCTGGCCCTAAAGCAGCGGCTTGCCCTGCCGCCGCCGCCCGCCGCTGCGCCCTGCGACACCTGCGCGGGCAAGCCCTGCCTGGCCGCCTGCCCGCCACGCGCGCTGACCGGCGCGGGCTACGACGTGCCCGCCTGTCACGCCTTCCTCGACACCGCACGCGGCGCCGGCTGCCTGACGCTGGGCTGCGCGGTGCGCCGCGCTTGCCCCGTCTCGGCCCGCTATGGCAGGCTGCCCGAACAGTCCGCCTACCACATGAGGCGCTTTCACCCATGACCACCCCCGAAGGCCACCGCCGACTGATCCTGACCCGGCACGCGAAGTCAAGCTGGGACGAACCGGGCCTGTCCGACCGCGACCGCCCGCTGAACTCCCGGGGCCGCCGCGCGGCGCAGGAGCTTGGCGCCTGGCTCGCCTCGCGCGACTACCTGCCCGACGAGGTGCTGTCGTCGGACGCAGCGCGCACGCGCGAGACCTGGGCGGGCGTGGCCGAAGGCCTGCCCGGCGCGCCTGCCGCGCAGTGGCTGCCCGGCCTCTACCACGCCGAGGCCCAGGCGATGCTGGCCGCGCTGCGCAAGGCAGCCGGCCGGACCGTCATGATGATCGGCCACAATCCGGGCATCGGCGAATTCGCAGCCCTGCTGCCCGCGCGCGAGCCGGCCGACCCCGACTTCGCCCGCTATCCGACGGCGGCGACGCTGGTCGTGGATTTCGAGGTCGCCGGCTGGGGCGACGTCGCCCCCGGCCGCGGCTCGGTGATGGATTTCTTCA
>JALORM010000516.1:0-1644 GCA_025458985.1 Paracoccaceae bacterium
GTCTCGCGGTCGAGGACATCGAACACCTTGTCGAGCAGCGTGGTCAGGATGCGCAGGCCGCCCTGGTAGCCCATCAGCGGGAAGCGGTGATGGTGGTGGCGGTCGAACACCGGGAAGGTGAGCCGGATCAGCGGCGTGCCGGTGTCGCGCTCCAGATACTTGCCGTAGGAGTTGCCGACCAGGAAATCCACCGGCTCGGTGAACAGCAGCGAGCGCATGGCCCACAGGTCCTTGCCGGCCCAGACCTTCGCATCCTTGCCGAACGGCGAGGTGGCGAACAGCGCGATCATCTCGGCTTCCCACTCCTTGTTGCCGTTGGTGGCGAGGCAGTGGGTGGGCTCCCCGCCGGTCTCCAGCACGAAGCGCGCCATGGCGTAGACGAAGTCCGGATCGCCGTAGATCGCATACTTCTTGCCGTGCAGATGCGCCTGGCTGTCGGCCATGGCGTCGATCAGGCGGCCGCGCTCCATGGTGATCTCGTCCGGGATCTCCTTGCCGGAGATGTCGGACAGCGCCACCAGCAGCTCGTCGGTCGCCGCGACGCCGAGCGGATAGTGGAAGCTCTTCACCGGCTGGCCTGTCCTCCAGCTTCGTGCCGCCGTCATACATGCGGAACTCGCCGTCCGAAGGGGTGTCGAACTGGTCGGCGGCGTCCGAGATGAACTGCACGTCCACGCCCATCAGGCCGAACAGCCGCTTCAGCTCGCGGTTGTTGCCGACCACATAGCCATCGAAGCCGGGGATCAGGTTGATCTTCGCGGTCGGGGTGGCGGCGCGCGCCTTGCCCTTCCAGGTCGTAGCCATCGACATGGCTGCCGACGAAGGCCGGGGTGTGGGCGAACGGCACGGAGAAATCCTCCGGCACCGAGCCCTTCTGCTTGGCCGTGTTGATGAAGGACTGCAGGTCGTCGCCGATGACCTCGGCCATGCAGGTGGTCGACACCGCGATCATCTTCGGGCCGTAGAGCGAATAGGTGTTGGCGAGGCCGTCAACCATGTTGTTCAGGCCGCCGAACACGGCTGCGTCTTCCGTCATCGAGGACGACACGGCCGAGGCCGGCTCCTTGAAGTGACGCGAGAGGTGCGAGCGGTAATAGGCCACGCAGCCCTGCGAACCATGCACGAAGCTCATGGTCTTCTCGAAGCCGGCGGCGGCGAACACCGCGCCCAGCGGCTGGCAGGCCTTGGCCGGGTTCACGACCAGGGCGGTGCGCGCGAGGTTCTTCTCGCGGTATTCCCAGGTCTTGGTCCACTCGCCGGTCTCGGCGACGGCGCCGTCGAGCGCGCCGCACTCGAAGTTGAGCTTCTTGTTCTTCAGCATCTCCTGGTATTCGGGCTGCTGAAACAGCGGGGCGTGGTCGAGCACGTTTTCGGCTGACTGGGGCATGTCAAATCTCCTCAAGGGGCGGCCGCGCCATACGGCGACACGCTGGGTCGGGAGGTTTCAGGGAATGCGGTTCGGGAGGCGAAGTCTGTGGGCGAGGGGCGCGGGGGCCGGATCAGGGACCGGACCTCGCGCCGCTCATCGCAAGGCGCGCGGGCTCACTCGGCCGCCTGCAGGGCAGGGGCGTTCGCCGGCTTCTTCTTCCACGGCGCATCGAACAGGCCCCAGACGGGGTTGTTGATGGCGAGGTCCATGTCGCG
>JALORM010000516.1:1665-3184 GCA_025458985.1 Paracoccaceae bacterium
GTGGCCGGTGCGCTGATAGTCGTCGTTGTGGGCGAACTCATAGCCCGTGCCCGCGATCTCCATGCCGAGATCCTCATAGGCGTTGACGACGTGGCGGGGCCGCAAGCCGCCGACATAGAGCATCACCTTCTTGCCCTGCAGGCGCGGGCGATACTTGGCGATGACGGCGTCGACGAGAACGCGATACTTGGCGATCACCTTCTCGGCGTTGGCCTCGATCTCAGGGCCGAACTTCTTGGCGATGGCGCGAAGCGAGGCCTCGATCTGGCTCGGCCCGAAGAAGTTGTACTCCATCCAGCCGACATTGTACTTCTCTTCCATGTAGCGGCAGATGTAGTTCATCGACCGGTAGCAGTGGATGAGGTTGAGCTTCGCCTTCGGCGCGCGCTCGATCTCGGCCAGCGTCGCGTCGCCAGACCAGTTGCCGACCACGCGCAGGCCGATCTCTTCCAGAAGGATGCGCGAGGCCCAGGCGTCGCCGCCGATGTTGTAGTCGCCAATGACGTTCACGTCATACGGGCCGGGCTCGTAGGCCGCATCGGCGTTCTGCGTCACGCCGCCCTTGTTCTCGAACACCCAGTCCCGCACCGCGTCGTTGGCGATGTGGTGGCCAAGCGACTGCGACACGCCGCGGAAGCCTTCGCAGCGGACGGGCACCATGGTCTTGTTGTGCTCCTTGGCCTTCTTCTTCGACACCGCCTCGATGTCGTCGCCGATCAGGCCGATCGGGCACTCGGACTGGACCGTCACGTTGATGTTCGACTTGACGTCGCATTCAGTCACGGGCTCGGCGGTCGCCTCGTCAGCCCCCGCCGCCTTCGCGGTGTTGAGGTGCTTCTTGCGGCGCTTGGCGAACTTCTCCGGATAGGCCGACAGAACCTCTTCGATCAGCTTCTCGTGGAACTCGCCGTCATTCTTGTAGTCGAGAGACATCTGGGCTCTCCGTCATGAGCGGTGTGGATGAGCGGTGGGGAAGGAGCCGGGCGGAGCAGGTCGTCCGCCCGGCATGAGACGGGAAGAGGGCTCAGGCCGAAGCGGCCGCGACCTTGGCTTCCTTGGCGGCGAGCTCGGCGAGCTGCTGCTCCTCGGTCTTCATGATGCCGAAGTCGAGCAGCATCTGCTCGAGCTCCTCCATGGTGATCGGGGTCGGGATCACGCCCTTGCCCGAGTTGGCATGGATCTTTTCGGCGAGCTGGCGGTATTCGCCGGCCTGCTTGCTGTCGGGAGCGTACTGGATCACCGTCTGGCGGCGCAGCTCGGCGTGTTGCACGATGTTGTCGCGCGGCACGAAGTGGATGAGCTTGGTGCCGAGACGGGCGGCCAGCGCCTCCGCCAGCTCCACCTCGCGGTCGGTCTGGCGCTCGTTGCAGATGAGCCCGCCCAGGCGCACGCCGCCCGAATGGGCATACTTCAGGATGCCCTTGGCGATGTTGTTGGCGGCATAGAGCGCCATCATCTCGCCGGACATGACGATGTAGATTTCCTGCGCCTTGTTCTCGCGGATCGGCATGGCGAAGCC
>JALORM010000242.1 GCA_025458985.1 Paracoccaceae bacterium
GGGTCGATCCCCCCCGGCATCACGTAGCAGCCGGTGGCGTCGAGCACGGTGTCGCCCTTCAGCTTCGGCCCGATCTCGACGATCCGGCCCTTCTCGATCCTCACGTCCGCCTTGTAGGTCAGGTCGGCGGTGACGATGGTGCCGTTCTTGATGACTGTGGACATGGTCTGTCTCCCTGCGGGGCGGCCTCTGGCGGGCCAGTTCGGTCGTGTCGGGCGGTCAATCGCGGTAGTCCGGCGCCTCCCGGTCGAGGACGCGCTTCATCTCGTCGAAATGGGCGGACTCGGCCTCCTTGTAGGTCTGCCATTCGGCGGCCGTCGCCTCGGCGAGGTCGTCGGGCATCACCTTCAGCGGACGGCCCGTGGAGTAGGCAAGGACCAGCGTCCGCGCCGCACGTTCCAGGTGGTAGAGAGCGTCCCACGCCTCGGCCACCGTCGCGCCGAAGGTGGTGACGCCGTGGTTCTGCATCATCCCCTCGTCGCCCTGAGTGGCGATGCCGCCGAAGCTCAGGTCATAGGCAAGGCGGTGGTGGAACCGCGCCGTCACCTGGTCGATCGGCAGGATGCGTGGGTCGTCGAGGCCCGCCAGCGCCGTGCAGTAGGGCGGATGGATATGCAGCGCGACGCGCGCCTGCGGCAGGCGGCGGTGGATGGCCGAGTGGATCGACCAGGCCGAGGGGTCGGGCGCGTCGGGCCGGTCCATCGTTGCGGGGTCGTCGGCGTCGCAGAGGATCAGGTCCGAGGCCCGGACGCGGCTCCAGTGCACCCAGCGCGGGTTGACGAGAAACTGGCGTCCGTCGGCCGAGACGGCGGCCGAAAAGTGGTTCGCGACGCCTTCGTGCCAGTCGTAGCGGCAGGCGAGCCGGATCGCGGCGGCAAGATCGACGCGCAGCTGCGCCTCGTCGGTGACGATCCCGGTGTGGCGGGTCATGGCCTCCCTCCTCTGATCTCGCGTGCGCGGCGCGACCCTCGGCATCGGTGCCGTCGCGTCTGCGTTCCTCATGGCCCCACCCCCGGGCTGATGCGCCGCATCCGCATTACGTCCACGGTCCCGTCCGGCAGGGTTGTCCGGAATTCTCCGTCGAAGATGACGCCGTTCTCGTCGATCGAATAGATCGCGGTGGTCCGGGTCGGCTCACCCGGCTGCCCGCCCGCGACGACCCGCGTCACCGACCGCCAGAGGCCGCCCGCCTCGGTTGTCTTGGTCACGGTCGACACCGTGCCCGACTCGTCCCGGATGGTGGACCGGCAACTGCCGATCTGCGCAAAGCAGTCGTGCGGCGTATGGGTGGCCGGGCTTCCCGAAATCGTCGTGCGCGTCGCGCGGAAACGCTGGTCGGCGTCGATCCGCATCGGGAATACCAGCGCGTCGCCCGAGACGCGGACCGCCGCGCCGTCGAAGACATCGGCCATGAACTCGGCCATGGCCGCGCGCAACCCGGGGTCGAGCCCGGTCGGCAGCGGTGCCGCCATGACGCCTTCGTATCGGTAGCGCGTGGCCGAGAGCCTGCGCGAGACATAGGACAGCGATAGGACGACCGGCTCGCCCCGCCTCTGGAGCGTGTAATCGTAGCGCACCCCGGCGGGCGGCCGCAGCGCATCCTGGTCGAGCGCCTGGGTCGCGCCCGGCCGGACCGCGCCTCCGGGTTCGGTGACGCAGCCGGCCAGAAGAAGGGCCGCGACCAGAAGGCCGGCAAGGCGGGTCATCCGCGCGGCACTCCGATGGCCCGACCAGGCCGTGTCGATCCGCTGCCGCGGCAGGCCGCGGTCATGCCACCACCTCCGCCGTCTCGACCACCGCGTGGAACAGGACGTTCGCGCCCTTCTCGGCCCATTCGGGGCTGATCTCCTCGGCCTCGTTGTGCGACAGCCCGCCGACGCAGGGGCACATGACCATGGCGGTGGGCGCCACGTCGTTGATCCAGCAGGCGTCGTGGCCGGCGCCGCTCACGATGTCCATGTGGCTGTAGCCCAGCCGCTCGGCCGCGCTGCGGATCGCCGTCACGCAGCCCTCGTCGAAGGCGGGGGGGTCGAACTGGCCGACGACCCTCGCCTCGAAGGCCACCCCGATCCCCTCGCAGAGCCCGGGCGCGCGGTCCATCAGCTCGTCCACCATCGCGGTCAGCGTGGGCAGGATGTGGCTGCGCATGTCCACCGTGAAGACAACGCGGCCGGGGATGATGTTGCGGCTGTTGGGATAGACGTCGATGTGCCCGATGGCGCCCACCGCGTTCGGCTGGTGCTTCATCGCGATCTCGTGGACCAGTTCGGTCACCAGCGCCAGCCCGCGCCCGGCATTCTTGCGCATGCGCATGGGCGTCGACCCGGTGTGGCTTTCCGTGCCCGTCACCGTGCATTCGATCCAGCGCAGCCCCTGGCCGTGGGTGACGACACCGATATCCTTGCCCTCGGCTTCCAGGATCGGGCCCTGTTCGATGTGCAGCTCGAACATCGCCTTCATCTTGCGCGCGCCGACCTCCTCCTCGCCCTTCCAGCCGATCCGCTCCAGTTCGTCGCCGAAGCGCTTGCCTTGCGCGTCCACACGGTCGTAGGCCCAGTCGAGCGAATGGCGCCCGGCGAAAACGCCGCTGGCCAGCATCGCGGGGGCGAAGCGGGTGCCTTCCTCGTTGGTCCAGTTCACCACGACGATGGGGTGCTTCGTGCGGATCCCCAGGTCGTTCAGCGTTCGGATGACCTCGAGCCCCCCCAGCACGCCCAGGACGCCGTCGTACTTGCCGCCCGTGGGCTGGGTGTCGAGGTGGCTGCCCACGTAGACCGGCAGCGCGTCGGGGTCGGTGCCCTCGCGGCGGGCGAACATGTTCCCCATCCGGTCGAGGCCCATCGTGCAGCCCGCGTCCTCGCACCAGCGCCTGAACAGCGCCCGGCCCTCGGCATCGGCGTCGGTCAGGGTCTGGCGGTTGTTGCCGCCCGCGACGCCCGGGCCGATCTTCGCCATCTCCATCAGGCTGTCCCACAGCCGGGCGCCGTCGATCTTCAGGTTGTCGCCGAGCGCGGTCATCGGGCGGCCTCCTCCTTCAGTTCCACTTCCACGAAGCTCATCGGCCCAGGCCCGGCATTGACGACGTTGTGCTCGACCCCCGCGTTGCGGCGATAGGCGGCGCCCGCGGGCACCGTCACTGCGCGCGTGCCGCCGCCCGGTTCCTCCAGCAGCATCGGGCAGTCGGTCACCGCCGTGATGACGTAATCGAGCCCGTGGACATGCCAGCCGGTCTCGGCGCCGGGGGCGAAGTCGAACCGGGTGACGCGCACCCGGGCATCGTCGACCAGCCGTGTCGCCACCGCCGCGGGACGGGTCATGCGGCCGCCTTCAGCACCCCGGCCAGCGTGCCCACCAGTTCGTCGATATGCGCCTTCTCGATGATCAGCGGCGGCGACATGGCGATGATGTCGCCGGTGGTGCGGATCAGGATGCCCTTCTCGCAGGCGGCGACGAAGGCCGCGAAGGCGCGCTTGGTCGGCTCGCCCGCGATCGGCTCCAGCTCGACCGCGCCGATCAGGCCCATGTTGCGGATGTCGATGACGTGGGGCAGGCCCTTCAGCGAATGCAGCGCCTGTTCCCAGTAGGGCGCGATCTCGGCCGCACGCTCGAACAGCCCCTCCTCGCGGTAGGTCTCGAGCGTGGCGAGACCGGCGGCCGAAGCGATCGGATTGCCCGAGTAGGTATAGCCGTGGAACAGCTCGATCACGTGCTCGGGCCCGGTCATGAAGGCGTCGTGGATCGCGGCCGAGGTCAGCACCGCGCCCATCGGGATCACCCCGTTCGTCAGCCCCTTGGCGCAGGTGATCATGTCGGGCTTCACGCCGAAATACTGCGACGCGAAGGGCGCGCCGAGGCGGCCGAAGCCGGTGATGACCTCGTCGAAGATCAGGAGGATGCCGTGCTTGGTGCAGATCGACCGCAGGCGCTCCAGGTAGCCCTTGGGCGGCAGGATGACGCCGGTCGACCCCGCCACGGGTTCCACGATGACCGCCGCGATCGTCTCGGGGCCGTGAAGGGCCACGATGCGCTCCAGCTCGTCGGCAAGTTCGGCCCCGTGTTCGGGCTGGCCCTTGGTGTAGGCGTTCTTCGCGGGCAGGTGGGTGTGCGGCAGATGGTCGACCCCGGCGAGCATCGTGCCGAAGAACTTGCGGTTGTTCACGATCCCGCCGACCGAGATGCCGCCGAAGCCGACGCCATGGTAGCCGCGTTCCCGCCCGATCAGGCGCGTCCGCGTCCCCTCGCCGCGCGCGCGGTGATAGGCGATGGCGATCTTCAGCGCGGTATCGACCGCCTCGGACCCCGAGTTGACGAAGAAGGCGTGGTCCATCCCCTCGGGCGCGATGCCGATCAGGCGGTTGGCCAGTTCGAAGACCTTCGGGTGGCCCATCTGGAAGGCGGGCGCGTAGTCGAG
>JALORM010000243.1 GCA_025458985.1 Paracoccaceae bacterium
CAACGCCCTGTTCCGCGATGCCGGCGGCGCCCTCAAGGCGGACCTCTTCGTCGCCGGCCTCTACTTCATCCACAAGATCGCGATCAACGTCGTCGAGGATGGCGCCGCGCGCCCAGTCATCTTCGACCTTGGCGCCTTCGCGCGGAGCGACCGCTTCCCCGACCTGCCACCCGAGGGGACCGGGTTTGCGGGCCTGCGCCTTCGGGGCGAGGTCGAGACCCGCGGCGTCTTCCAGGAATACGCCGTCTTTCAGGGGGCCAGCTACTTCCGCGCCGTCGGCCGCGGCCATGGCTATGGCATCTCGGCGCGCGGCCTGGCGCTCAACACCGGCGAACCGGGCGGCGAAGAGTTCCCCGTCTTCCGCGAGTTCTGGATCGAGGCCGCTCCGCCCGGCGCACCCACGGTCGTCGTTCATGCCCTGCTCGACAGCCCTTCGGTAGCAGGCGCCTACCGCTTCGCCGTCACCAAGGGCGAGACGACCGAGATGGAGGTCAGCGCCACGCTCTTTCCGCGCGTCGACCTGCCCACCGCCGGCGTGGCGCCCGGCACGTCAATGTTCCTCTTCAGCGACATCAACCGCACCCGCTTCGACGACTTCCGCGAGGCTGTCCATGACAGCGACGGCCTTCTGATGATGAACGGCGCGGGCGAGGCGCTGTGGCGGCCGCTGAACAACCCCACCCGCCTGCAGATCAGCGCCTTCGGCGACCGCAACCCGCGCGGCTTCGGCCTGATGCAGCGGGCGCGCGACCTTGCCGACTACAACGACCTCGAGGCGCGCTACGACCGCCGTCCCTCGCTTTGGGTCGAACCCTCGGGCGACTGGGGCGCGGGGTCGGTGATCCTGGTCGAGATTCCCACCGACAAGGAGATCAACGACAACATCGTGGCGTTCTGGCGTCCGGCCGAACCCCTCGTTGCCGGTCGCGAGCACCGGATCGGCTATCGCCTCCACTGGTGCAGTGCGTCCCCCGCCGAAGGGGCCGTGGCACCCGTCATCGCCACCAGCACCGGGGCGCGGGTGTTCGAGGAGGGGCGGATCTTCTCCATCGACTACGGCGCGCATCCGGCTCTGGGCGAAGATCCCCGGCGCGTGGACGTGCGTGCCACGACCACGGCGGGCGCCATATCGGGGACCGTCCTCCAGCGCAATCCCGCGACCGGAGGCATGCGGCTTGACCTGACGCTGGTGGGCGATGTGCCCTTCGCCGAGATGCGGGCAGAGATCTGGCGTGGCGGCCGGCATGCGGCCGAGGTCTGGCTGAATCGGTGGGTGCGCCCATGACGCTGACACTGCGCCTTCCGCTTGCGCAAGGAAGTGCCGCGCGGCCGCTGCCGATGCCCGATCAGGACTTCGGCGCGGCCTTCGCCGATCCTGCCGCGCCGGGCATCCGAAGCCGCGCCTCCGCCCTTGCCCTGCGCGCCCTGCTGCTGACCGCGCCGCTCGGGATCGCGGCGCTTCTGGGATGGGCAAGCTTCGGCTGGTTCGCGCTGAAGGGGCCGCCCGGCCTGGGCGAGGGCGTCGTGATCGCGGTGACCGTCGTCGCGTTCTACTGGGTCGCCCTGTCGTTCTGCTCGGCGGTGCTCGGACTCTTCTGGCGCCCGTCCGCCGAGGCCGTGCCGGTACGAGACCTTGACGTGGCGATCCTGCTGCCGATGTACGGAGAGCCTGCCGCCGCGACGGTCGGCGCGGCGACGGCGCTTCTGGCCGGCCTGGCGGCCGCCGGCCGGCACCGCTTTTCGCTGCATGTGCTGTCCGACACCCGCGATGCCGGCGCCGCCGTCATCGAAGAGGCCGTGGTCATGGCCCGGCGCGCCGCGCATCCCGATCTGACGATCCGCTATCGCCGCCGGGCGGCGAACACCGACTACAAGTCCGGCAACATCCGCGACTGGGTTTCTGCCGAGGGCGGCGCCCACGAGGCGATCCTCATCCTCGACGCCGACAGCGTCATGGCGCCGGCCGCAGTCCTGCGCATGGCGGATGTCCTGTCGGCCGAACCCGGCCTTGGCCTCGTGCAGTCGCCGCCGCGGGTCCTGCCCGGCCTGACCCTGTGGCAACGCCTTCAGTCCTTCGCAAGCGAGGTCTACGGCCTGAACCTTACCCGTGGATTCGCGATCTGGGCGGGCGATGACGCCAATTTCCTCGGCCACAACGCGCTGCTGCGCACCCGCGCCTTCGCCACCTCGGCCGGGTTGCCGCACCTGTCCGGACAGGCGCCGCGCGGTGGCGTCATCCTCAGCCACGATTTCGTCGAGGCCGCGCTGCTGCGCCGGGCGGGCTGGGGCGTGCGCATGCTGCCCGAGGCCGACCTGAGCTTCGAGGCGACGCCCGAGACCCTGCCGGGCTACCTGCGCCGCGACCGCCGCTGGTGCCAGGGCAACATGCAGCACCTGCGCCTGCTGGCCATGCCGGGGCTGCACCCCCTGTCGCGATTCCACCTGCTTCAGGGCGCGATGGCCTATCTTGCATCGGTGTGGTGGATGGTGCTTCTGCTGCTCTGGGCGTTCACCGCCCCGGAGGGCGTCATGCACGACTTCTTCCCCGGCAACCCCCTGATGCCGGACTGGCCGGAGTATCCGGCGCTGTCGCAGACCGCGCTGGCCGGGCTGGTCGTTCTCATGCTGCTCGGGCCGAAGGCCGCCGGCATCGCGGCCCATGTCCGCGACCGCGGCCTGACCTTGGCGCAGGCACCGGCGTTCGGCCTGTCGGTGGTGCTGGAGGTTGCCTTGTCGATCCTCGTCGCGCCGGTCCTGATGGTGCACCAGGTCCGTGCGGTCCTGAGGACGCTTGCGGGATTCGACGGCGGCTGGATGCCGCACGCGGCCAGCCGCCCGACGCCGGGCACCCTCCTGCGGTTCCACGCGACCGAAACGGTGCTCGGACTTGGCCTGATCGCCCTTGCTGCGGCGGGCCAACTGACGCTCTGGCTGCTTCCGGTCGCGATCAGCCTGGCGCTTGCCATGCCGCTGTCGTGGCTGGTGCAGCGCAACGTGCGCGCGTCGTGGCTGCTGCGCCCGCTGCCGGAGAGGCCCGCATGAATCCGGCCGTTCCACTGCGCGCCGCCGCGCTGTGCGCCGGCATGGCCGCAGCCGGGGCAGCGCAGGCCGGCTGCGGGCCTGATACCGCGGCCTGCACCCTGCCTGGCGGCAGCTATCACGTCGTCCTGCCGGAGGGCGCGGCCCCCGATGCGCCGGCGGTCGTCTTCCTGCACGGCTACGGCAGCAGCGGCGCTGGCACCCTGCGCAATACCGGCATGGTGGATGCCCTTGTCCAGCGGGGCTATGCCGTGATCGCGCCCGACGGGCAGCCACGCGCGGGCCGGGAGGGCCTGAGCTGGGATTTCCATCCCGCGCGACCGGCCCGCCGCGACGAAGGCGCCTTCGTCGCCGCCGTCGCCGACGATGCGGCGGCGCGCTTCGGGCTCGACCGGGATGCGATGCTGCTGGCCGGGTTCTCGATCGGCGGCTCGCTGACCAGCTACATCGCCTGCGCGACGCCAGATGCCTTCGCCGCCTATGCCCCCGTCGCGGGAAGCTTCTGGCGACCGCATCCCGACGGCTGCGCGGGCCCGGTCGATCTGTTCCACATCCACGGGTGGCGGGACGGCACCGTGCCGCTGGAGGGGCGTGTCCTCGGCAGCGGCTTCGAGCAGGGCGACGTCTTCGCGGCGATGGCGATCTGGCGCGATGCCAACGGCTGCCGCCTGCAGCCAGATGCCCACGCGCAGACGGGCGACATCCCGTTCCGCAGCTGGACGACCTGCGAAAGCGGCGCGCGGCTCGACTTCGCGCTGCATCCCGGCGGGCACAGCGTGCCGCCCGGCTGGGCGACGCTGGCCCTCGACTGGTTCGAGGCGTTGCCCTGACCGAAGGTGCAGGGCGCCGCTACCAGCGCAGGACGCGCGCCCCGATCAGCGTCGAGGCCACGGTCACGCCGGCCATCGCAAGCCCGTACCAGGTGACGTAGAACAGCGGGCTGTCCTCGGTGCAATGAAGCGCGTAGAGCGTCGCCGACAGGCCGCTGCCGCCGATCCCGGCCGCCAGACCGGCCAGCGCCGGCGCGGTGGTGGC
>JALORM010000244.1 GCA_025458985.1 Paracoccaceae bacterium
TTGTGCCCCTCGACCCGGGTGTAGAAGGCGTTCGGAAAGGCGAACAGGAACCCGAGCGCGCAGACGCCCCAGATCAGCACCCGCTTCCAGAGGGGGATTTGCAGCATCGAGCGGGCGTCAGTTCGAATTCGCCGGTTCGGTCTTCGACACGACCTGCGCGATGGTGTGGCGGATCACGCGGACCTTGACGTTGGGGGCGATCTCGACCTCCAGCTCGCCGTCGTCCTTCACCTTGGTCACCTTGCCGACCAGACCGCCCTGCGTCACGACCTCGTCGCCGCGGCGCACGCCGGCCACCATCGCCTGGTGTTCCTTCATCTTCTTCTGCTGCGGCCGGATCAGCAGGAACCACATGATCGCGAAGATCAGGATCAGCGGGATGAAGCTGGCGAAGGCGCTCCCGGCGCCGCCGCCGGCGGCCTGGGCATAGGCGGGGGTGATCAGCATGAAGGAACCTCGTCTCTGGCGGGCCGGAAGGGCCGGCCGAAATCGGCTGCAACCTAGTGTCGGGCGGGGTCAAGCGCAAGGCGGGCGTGGCGATGCGGGGGCCGGGGCCCGCAGACTTGTCGCGACCGGAGGTCTTCCGGTACCCTGCCTCCTGCCAGGGCGGATCCCGGCAGCCAAGGCGGCGGGGGGATGGCGGGGGCATGAAGACCGTTCTGGGGTATCTTGCAGGCGCGGCGATCGGGATCGTGCTCTTCCAGCTGGCGAGGGTGCTCTTTCTGGGCGGCAGCCTGCCCTTCCTGCCGTTCCAGCCTGAGGCCGCGACCCCAGCCTCCGTAGAACGCACGCTGATGGCCACGCCTGCGTCCGTCTATCTGACGGTCCTGCGCGACCGCAGCCCGCAGGAGTACGACGTGCTCCTCGACGGGCTTGCCGCGGCGGTCCGCACGGGTGGCAGCGAGTCCGAGGTCATGACGGCAAGCGCCGAGCTTTCGGCCGCGATCCGGCGGGACAACGCCGTTCACCTCTGGCGCGCCCCGCAGGCCAGCGTCGCGCGGCTGGTCGGGGCGCAGCGCGACATCTTGGCCGCGCTGGCCGACGACCCGCCCGCCTGCGCGCTTGTCGTCATGGACGGGCCGCTGGCGCTTGGGCCCGACGGGATCGAGCAGGTCGCGGACGTCGTGGCCGAAGCAGCGGCTGCGGTGTTCGAGGCACTCTATGACGGGCGCGACGCCGCCGGCCCCGGGATCGCACCGCCCGCCGACGCCGACTTCGCCAGCACGATCGACCAGTGGCGCGCCGCCGGGGCGACGCCGGCGGAAGTGGACCTCGTCCTGACGCCCGACGTCGGCGACCCCGGCCTCTGCGCGGCCTTCATCGCGCTTCTGGGCTTCCTTGCCGGCAGCAGCGACCCCGCGGTGCAGCGCGTCCGCACCGAGATCATGTTCCAGTCCCTCTCGATCTGACCGCCCTTTGGCGCGTCGCGCCCGTCCCTTCACCCCGGCGTCGCGATCGGGCATAGAAGGCCGGCGCGACCCCGCAAGCCACGGAGCGATCCCATGCACGACATTCGCCTGATCCGCGAGGCCCCCGAAGCCTTCGACTTCGAGCTTCGGCGCCGCGGGCACCTGCCGATGTCGGAGGAGATCCTGCGCCTCGACGAGGAACGGCGGGCGAAGATCCATGCCGCCGAGACCGCACAGGCCGACCAGAACCGCGCCAGCAAGGAGGTGGGCGCCGCGAAGGCCGCCGGCCGCGAGACCGAGTTCGAACGCCTGCGCGCCGTGGTGGCCGAGAAGAAGGCCGAGGTCGCGGCGCTTCAGGACGCGGCGAAGGCGCTTGACGAGCAGCTGCGCGGGCTACTGCTGACGCTGCCGAATACCCCCCTTCCCGAGGTGCCAGACGGCCCCGACGAAAGCGGCAACGTCGAGCTGCGCCGCTGGGGCACGCCGCGGAGCTTCGGCTTCAAGCCGCTGGAACACTTCGAGATTCCGGCGGTGAAGCCGGGCCTCGACTTCGAGATGGCGGCCAGGCTGTCAGGCAGCCGCTTCGCGGTCCTGCGGGGCGCGGTCGCCCGCGTCCACCGGGCGCTGGCGCAGTTCATGCTGGACCTGCACACCACCGAACACGGGCTGACCGAGACGATGACGCCGGTCCTCGTCCGCGACGAGGCGATGCTGGGCACGGGCCAGCTGCCGAAGTTCGCCGAAGACAGCTACCAGACCACCAACGGCTGGTGGCTGATCCCGACCTCGGAGGTCACGCTCACCAACTTCGCCGCGGGCGAGGTGCTGGACGAGGCGGCGCTGCCGATGCGGATGACGGCGCACACGCTCTGCTTCCGGTCCGAGGCGGGCAGCGCCGGAAAGGACACCGCCGGGATGCTGCGCCAGCACCAGTTCGAGAAGGTCGAGATGGTGTCGATCACCACACCCGAGACCTCGCTCGACGAACACGAGCGCATGACCCGCTGCGCCGAAGCGGTGCTGCAGCGGCTGGGCCTGCCCTACCGGACCATCGTGCTCTGCACCGGCGACATGGGCTTCGGCGCCCGCAAGACGCACGACATCGAGGTCTGGCTGCCCGGGCAGGACACCTACCGCGAGATCTCCAGCGTCTCGGTCTGCGGCGACTTCCAGGCGCGGCGGATGAACGCACGCTACCGCGCGGCGGGCGGCAAGCCCGAGTTCGTCCATACCCTGAACGGCTCGGGCCTTGCCGTCGGGCGCTGCCTGATCGCGGTTCTGGAAAACGGGCAGGAAGAGGACGGCTCGGTAACGCTGCCCGAGGCGCTGCGGCCCTGGCTCGGCGGCAAGGGGCGGATCGCGGCCGACGGCACCCTGATCTGAGCGGCGTTGACCCCGCACAGGGCGGCGACGATAGTCGCGGCCTGAACGCAGCAGGCAGGCAGGCATGACGACCCCCTCCGATCCGGATCTTCCGACCCCGGCCGAGGCCGGCGTCGACTTGCCCGCCTATGACGAGGTCATCACTTCGCGCGAGATCCGCGTGGCCTTCGTGCCCGGGCTCGTGACCCCGCCGGTGGAACGCCCGCTGAGGTCCGGCCGCTACGGCAAGGCCGAGCGTCTGGCGCTGTCGCGCGTGCTCCGCCCCGAGGACAGGGTCCTCGTGCTGGGGGCGGGCTTCGGGGTCCTGTCCACGGCGGCCGCCCTGGTTGCCGGGGGCGCCCGTGTCGTCGCGGTCGAGGCCAACCCGGCGCTGATCCCGATGGCGCACGAGACGCACCGCCTGAACGGCGTGGGCGAGGTGCGGGTCGAGCATGCGCTGGTCGTGCCCGGACCGGCCGGGGGCGCCACTGCGCCCTTCTACCTGCGCGCCGATCCCCTCGCCTCGTCGTCCGACCCGTCGCGGTCGCATCTGGGCGTGGTTGCGGTTCCCGTCCGCACCCTCGGCGCGCTGGTCGCCGAGCACGCGCCGACGGTGATCCTCTGCGATCTCGACGGCGCCGAGGACGGGCTCTTCGACGCAGCTGACCTGTCCGGGGTGCGCGCGACGGTCGTGGTCCTGCACCCCAGGGTGTACGGCGAGGCCGGGGCGGGCCGGATCGGGGCAACGCTGGCCGCGCGCGGGCTTGCGCCGCTTGCGGGCGACGTCGATGCGCCCGTGCGGGTGTTCCTGCGCACCGCCGCCTCTGCCCCGGCCGAGGCCCGCGACCCCGGTCCCTGGCCCCCCGCCGACCCGCGCGTGCTGATCGCCACCTGCATGAAGGACGAAGGCCCCTTCGTGCTGGAATGGATCGCCTGGCACCGCGCCATCGGGGTGACAGATTTCGTGGTCTACACCAACCATTGCAGCGACGGCACCGACCGCATCCTCGACCGGCTGGCCGCCATGGGCCTCGTCATGCACCTGGAAAACCCCGCCGTGGCCGAAGGCTCCACCTTTTACCAGCCTGCCGCGCTGTCCCATGTCCAGACGCTGCCGGTCTTCGCCGCCAGCGACTTCTTCATCTCGATGGACGTGGACGAGTTCATCAATGTCCGCGTCGGAACCGGGCGGCTGGCCGACCTGTTCGCGGCGGCGGGCCGGTTCGACGTGCTGTCCCTGTTCGAGCTGAACCACGGCTCGAACCGGCGCGAGCACTACGAGCGCGGATGGGTGCGCGATCTC
>JALORM010000245.1 GCA_025458985.1 Paracoccaceae bacterium
TCACGGTCGCTCTCCTGTGGCGGACCGGGCCTGCAGCAGCAGCCGAACCTCGGTTCCGACGGGCACCACGGGCACGCCGTCGATCCCGTTGTCGGTCGGGCGGCCGTCCTCGACGTAGCGCTGGACGATCCGCCGCATCCCGGCCGAGACCACCGGACTATCCATCAGATCGCGCAGAAGCGCCAGCAGCGCGTTGCCGTCCTGCACCGTCTCGAACTTGGCCGCCAGCGCTTCGAGCGCCTGCGCGTCGTCGTAGGTGGCAAGATATCGGGCATGCGCCCAGGTCTCGGAAAAGAGGTAGTCGCCTTCGAACCGCCAGCTCCAGGCGATCCGGTCCTTCACCGCCTCGCGCACGTCCACGTCCAGGGCCCGCGCTGCGCCGAAGTAGAGGCGCGGGTACTTCGCCCGGCCGCCCGGCGCACGGTACGGCACACGGTCGAAGACCGCACGAAGGTCGGCCTTGAAGTCGCGGTCGAGGTAGCTCTGGCCTTGCGGCGTCTGGTCCAGAAGGCCGGCGATGGACCACATCTGCGCCAGCAGGAATTCCATGTAGCCGGTGCTCGCCGTCGGCACGACGCGGCGGGCAAGCTCGCCCGTCAGGGCGCGGACGCACAGGACCGGCGGCAGCAGGTCGTCCTGCGCGCCGAAGAGCGGCGCCAGCGCCTCGGCCGCAGCATCGGTGCAGCGGTCGGCCTGCGCCGCCACGATCCGGCCCGATCCCGGGCGGCAGTATTCGCCGATGTCGGTGTCGTACTCCGCCATGCCCTACCGCCCCGATGCCGCCTTCCACTGCTTGTAGCGCAGTTCCTTGCGCTGGTTGCGCGGATTGCCGTAGCCCATGAGGTTCAAGACGTCGTTGGCCGCCACGTTGGTGTCGCCCGCGCGCAGGTGCGCGGGGTACTGGCCGGTCCCGTTCGAATCGTTCGGATGGCGCAGGCCGATCGTGTGGCCGAACTCGTGCGCCGCGGTGCTGTAGGTGCCCGCGTCGTCGTTGAAGAAGATCGCGTAGTTGCCGCCGATTCCGCGTGCAAAGCCGTTCAGGTAGCCGGTTCCACTCTGACGCGCGCCGGGCGGGATCATGAGGTACAGGTACTTGTCGTAGCCCGGATGCGCCCGCCGGACCGCGCTGTCGATGGCATCGGTCACGGGATAGATTCCGGTCGCCATCCGGCTGCGGTATCCGGGGCTTTCCATCTGGCCGTTCGCATCGAAGAAACCGCCGCCGGCCGCGAGGTTCGTCGTGGCCGACAGATCGTAACGCGGCAGCGCGGTGATGTTCACCTTGATGCAGGCCGCACGGTAGCAGTCGTCGAAGAAGCTCTGGTACTGGGCCACGTTCATCGTGGGCCGCGGCAGGGTCAGCGAAGAGCGCGCCGCCGCCCCGGTGCCGGTGGTGATGGTCTGGTTCACCTCGCACATGCCGACACTGAAGGTCAGCCGCTCGTGGCAGGCGACGTGGACCCAGCCCTTGTCCTGCCCGTTGCAGCGCACGACCACGGTCGCGTCGCCGGCGTTGTCGCCCCGGATCTCGAACACCGCGCGGTCGGCCGCGATCGAGCTTGTCACCACGGTCACCTTGCCGCCGGGGCGCGTCTCGTAGGTGCAGTTCGAGATGCAGGTCAGGTTGTTGGTGAAGTCGATGATGCACTTGGCCGTCTGGCCCTTCTCGACCGACAGCCAGACCGCGCCATCGCGCGTCAGCTTGTCGGATGGCGCGGTCTTGGCCTTCGCGGCGGGCACCCAGTAGGGGTCGGTGCCGGTGTCGACCATGTCGGTCTTGTCGTCGAAGCCGAAATAGTCGGCCGGCCGGGTCGCCTTCTTGAACTCGGCCACGTCCGGGCAGCAGGTCTGCACGCCCGAGGTCGGCGCCCCGGGGCGGCGCGCCACCTGTCCGGGGGTGGACTGGGTCGAGGCAGACTGACCGACATCGCACATGGCGCGCTATCCTTCCTTGCTGCGCAGCGTCGCATCGAGCCGCTTGCGGGCATAGGCCAGAAGCGACAGCTCGGGCCGCTCGCCCGCCGCGCGGGCTTCGGCAACCTTGTCGGCGGCCCAGGGGTAGAGCGGATCGCGGTGGAACCCGAACCCCAGCACGAAGACCAGGACCAGACAGACCCGCCGGCCGAGCGGAGTGTCGATGCCCAGGTCCTGGGCCGACCGCACCGCCTGCTCTTCGACGAGGTCGGCCGGATAGTCGGCGCGTGCCTCGCCCGCGATCTCCCACAGCTCGAGGAGCTGGACGTGGAGCTGCCGGTGGTGGATCGCGGTGTCGGTCACCAGACGCTCATGTTCGGGAAGACGGGCCAGGCGGTCGACCACGATCTCGCCCCGGTCGCCGATGTGGCGGGCGGCAAGGTCGAGGAACCCGGCGCGCGCAGCGTCGATCCGTTCTTCCTCGGGCAGGGACAGCGACAGGGGGCCGTGCACGGTGCGAAAGCGGGGATCGAGGTAGAAATACGACCCGAGCCAGTTCATCAGGAACAGCAAGTAGGCGACCGAGCCGATCGTGCCGAGCTGCATCCCGTCGGCCACCCCGAGCCCGTGGCGCACGAACCTGCGGCAGCGTGCGTCGCCCAGCGCGCGGAACCGCGGGCGATTCAGCCGCATCAGCGTGTCGAACAGGTGATGATAGTTCGTCTCGAACCGGATCGTGTCGCGCAGACTGTCGCCCAGCGCCGCCATCAGCCCGCTTCCCCCGCCGACAGCGCCACCAGCCGCGGACCCGCGACCGACGACGCATCGCGGTAGATCAGCGTCGCCGGCGCAAGCAGCGCCTCGATCAGCGGATCCGGCTCGTTGTGCAGCGCGAAGGCGGACATGACCGGCGCGCTCCAGAACCGCAGGAACATCCGCTTGCCGCCCGAGACCTCGACCCGCGTGAAGCGGCGGAAATGTGCTACGAGCGCCTCGATCGGCAAGGCCGACAGGACGAAGATGCCGCAGTCCTCGGCCCAGAGCCCGGCAGGCGGGGTCGCTTCGGTGAAGAGACGGCGGGTCAGGCCATGGTCGGGCGGAAGCCGGACGAGGTAGGGCGCGCGGTCGCGCAGTTCCTCGGCCAGATCGCTCAGGTAGAGGCAGCGGAACGCCAGCCCCGACGCTTCGAGCATGTCCGGCAGCCCGGGGATCAGGGCGGCGTCGAGAAGGGCGTAGGTTTCGCGGCCGTCGCCGGGAAAGAGCCAGGGGATCATGCCTTCCGGCACGGCCCCGCGGTCGTCCGGACCGAGCGGCCGTGCCGGTCCGAGGACCACGGCCGTCCGGCCCGCCACCGCGCCGGGAAGTTCCCCGATTGCGGTCATCGCCGTCCCGCCATGGCGGCAGAGGGCACGGCCTCGACCGTGTGAGGGGCAATGCGCGATGCCGTCGACCCGACCAAAGGCTGTCTCTCCGCAATGGCACACACTATGCCTTGGCGGAATCTGCGGTCAATCGCCCATCCGGGCAACAGTCGCGGCGGATCGTTCGTCAGAAATCCAGGTTCTCGACGCTCAGCGCGTTCTGCTGGATGAACTCGCGCCGCGGTTCCACCACGTCGCCCATCAGCTTGGTGAAGATGTCGTCGGCCTCGGCGAGGTCGTCGATCTTCACCTGGAGAAGCGTCCGCGCCTCGGGGTCAAGCGTGGTTTCCCAGAGCTGCTCGGGGTTCATCTCGCCCAGGCCCTTGTAGCGCTGCAGCGACAGGCCCTTCTCCCCCTCGTCGAGGATCGCCTTCAGAAGCTCGGAGGGGCCATGGATCGCCGTTTCGCGGTCCTTGCGCACCAGTCCCGACGGCTGCCGGAAGACCTCGCGCCCCTCGGCCGAGACCGACGCCAGCCGCCGCCCCTCGCCCGAGCGCAGCACCGCCCCGTCGAGCGTGCGGATTTCCTCGACCCCGCGCAGCACGCGCGCCAGCCGGATGCCGTGGTCCTGGGTGATCCGGCCCTGCCAGCCGCGCTCGTACTCCACCGCCACCATGTCGAGCCGCCGCGCCACCGCGTCGGCCACGCCCTGCAGGTCGGCGTCCGCCCGGCCCGCATCGAAGGCGCCCGCCAGCGCGGCCTGTTCCAGGATGTGCCGCGGGTAGTGGGTCGGGAACCGGCGATCTCTTCGCCGCCCTTCAGGCGCAGGACCGCGCCCTCGACACCCATCTGGATCAGGTAGTCCTCCAGCGCCGACTGGTCCTTGAGGTAGACCTCGGACTTGCCGCGGCTGACCTTGTAGAGCGGCGGCTGCGCGATGAAGAGGTGCCCGTTCTCGATCAGCTGCGGCATCTGCCGGAAGAAGAACGTCAAGAGCAGCGTGCGGATGTGCGCGCCGTCCACGTCGGCGTCGGTCATGATGACGACCTTGTGGTAGCGCAGCTTGCCCACGTCGAACTCGTCGCGCCCGATCCCGGTGCCGAGCGCGGTGATCAGCGTCCCGATCTCCTGGCTGGACAGCATCCGGTCGAACCGCGCGCGTTCCACGTTGAGGATCTTGCCGCGCAGGGGCAGCACCGCCTGGTTGTGGCGCGACCGGCCCTGCTTGGCCGAGCCGCCGGCACTGTCGCCCTCGACCAGGAAGATCTCGGACTTCGCGGGGTCCTTCTCCTGGCAGTCGGCGAGCTTGCCGGGCAGCGACGCCACATCCATCGCCGTTTTGCGGCGCGTAAGCTCCCGTGCCTTGCGCGCTGCCTCGCGCGCCAGCGCCGCCTCGATGATCTTTCCGACGATCAGGCGGGCTTCCTGCGGGTGTTCCTCGAACCACTCGGCGAGCTTCTCGTTGACAAGGTTCTCGACCGCCGGGCGCACCTCGGACGAGACCAGCTTGTCCTTGGTCTGCGACGAGAACTTGGGGTCGGGCACCTTCACGCTCAGCACGCAGGTCAGCCCCTCGCGCGCGTCGTCGCCGGTGAAGCTCACCTTTTCTTTCTTCGCGATGCCCGAGCTTTGGGCATAGAGGTTGATCGTCCGCGTCAGCGCGCCGCGGAACCCCGCAAGGTGCGTGCCGCCATCGCGCTGGGGGATGTTGTTGGTGAAGGGCAGCACCGTCTCGTGGTAGCTGTCGTTCCACCACATCGCGCATTCCACGCCGATCCCGTCGCGCTCGCCCGACATGAAGATCGGCGCCGAGATCATCGGCGTCTTCGACCGGTCGAGGTAGCGCACGAATTCCCGCACGCCGCCCTCGTAGAACAGCTCGGCCTTCTGGACCTCGGCCGGGAACGCAAGCTCCCGCAGCCGCGTCTCGAGCGTCTTGAACTGGTAGTCGAGGTTCGAGAAGGTCTTGGTCGACGCGAGGAAGCGAACCTCGGTCCCTTTGCGCCCTTCGGCATCGCCGACGACCCGCAGGTGTTCGACCGTGAAGCCGCCTTCGAAACGGGCGAAGTGCTCCTTGCCGTTCCGCCAGATGCGCAGTTCCAGCCAGTCGGACAGTGCGTTCACGACGCTGACGCCCACGCCGTGCAACCCGCCCGAAACCTTGTAGCTGTTCTGGTCGAACTTACCGCCGGCATGCAGCTGGGTCATGATGACCTCGGCCGCGCTGACGCCTTCTTCCTTGTGGATGTCGACGGGAATCCCGCGCCCGTTGTCGCGCACCGAGACGCTGCTGTCGGCATGGATCGTGACCGTCACTTCGGTCGCGTGGCCGGCCAGCGCCTCGTCGATCCCG
>JALORM010000246.1 GCA_025458985.1 Paracoccaceae bacterium
GCGGGTCGGCGATGCCGTAGCCCGCTGCCGCCTCGCGCGCCTCGGTGACGGCTTCCGTCAGATCATCATCGGAAAGATGGGCGACGGCATGGGGGCGCCACGCCCTGATGTCAGCCGCGAACTCGGCATCCTTCCGCGCCTGGACGGCCTTGGTGAGGCTCTGGACCATGGCCCGGGACAGGACGACTGGCATGACGGCGACCGCTCAACGCAACTCTCCTCAAGCGTGTAGCGCGCCGGTCCGCACTCGCCAAGAGCATCCTACCCGCCGACGATCGTGTAGGTGCCCTTCCCCGCCAGGATGCCCCGAAAGCCGCCGGGCTCATCCAGCGAAAAGACGATGATCGGCAGGCGGTTGTCGCGCGCGAGCGCGATGGCGCTGGCGTCCATGACCTTGAGGTTCTTCTGCAGCACCTCGTCATAGCTGATGCGGTCATAGCGCTTGGCGTCGGGGTACTTCATCGGGTCCTTGTCGTAGACGCCGTCGACCTTGGTGCCCTTGAAGATCGCCTGGCAGGCCATTTCGCTGGCGCGCAGCGTCGCGGCGGTATCGGTGGTGAAGTAGGGGTTGCCGGTGCCGGCGGCAAAGATGCAGACGCGGCCCTTCTCGAGGTGGCGCACCGCCCGGCGGCGGATGTAGGGCTCGCAGACCTGGTCCATCGGGATCGCGCTGATCACCCGGGTGAAGACCCCGATCCCCTCCAGCGCCGACTGCATCGCAAGCGCGTTCATCACGGTTGCCAGCATCCCCATGTAGTCGGCCGTCGTCCGCTCCATCCCCTGCGCGGACCCTTGCAGCCCCCGGAAGATGTTGCCGCCGCCGATCACCATGCAGACCTCGACGCCCAGATCGCGGACGCTCTTCACCTCCTGCGCGATGCGCTGGACGGTGGGCGGGTGCAGGCCGTAGCCCTGGTCGCCCATCAGCGCCTCGCCCGAGATCTTCAGAAGCACCCGCCGGTAGAGGGGCTGCGACCCGTGCTCATCCTCGTCGCTCATCGCTGCCCCCGCTGGCCGTTCCTTGACTGCGACGACAAATGCGGGAAAACCGGGCCGGGTTCAACGGGGGAAGACGCGGCGTGAGGCTGCCCGAAGGGATCGGCCGCGAAGACATCGGCCGCGACAGGCCCGTGCTGATCGCCGGTCCGACGGCCAGCGGCAAGTCGGCGCTGGCGCTGGCGATTGCCGAGACCCTCGGCGGCGTGGTGGTCAACGCCGATGCGTTGCAGGTCTTCGCGGCCTGGCCGGTGCTGACCGCGCAGCCCGGCCCGGCCGACCGGGCACGGGCGCCCCATGCGCTCTACGGCCACCTGCCCTTCGACGCGGCCTATTCCGCGGGCGACTGGCTGCGCGAGGTGGCGCCCCTTCTGGCAGGCCCCGAGCGGCCCATCATCGTCGGCGGGACGGGCCTCTACTTCCTGGCGCTGACCGAGGGCCTGGCAGAGATTCCGGCGGTCCCGCACGAGGTGCGGGCAGAGGCCGACCGGCGGATGGCGCGCGACGGGGTGGCGGCGTTGGCTGCAGCGCTAGACCCCGCGACGCGGGCACGGATCGACCTGTCCAACCCCGCCCGCGTCCAGCGCGCCTGGGAGGTGCTGCGCGCCACCGGCCGGGGGCTTGCGGACTGGCAGGCTGACACCCCTCCCCCGCTGCTGCCGACCGGGCGCGCCCACGCGCTGCTGATCGAGGCCTCCAAGGCCTGGCTCGACCCGCGGATCGCGGCGCGGTTCGACGCGATGCTGGCAGCGGGCGCCCTGGACGAGGCGCGGGCCGAGCGCGCGCGGTGGTCGCCGGCGCGGCAGTCGTCGAAGGCCATCGGGGCGGCCGAGCTGATCGCGCACCTGGACGGCCGGATGACGCTGGCCGAGGCGCGCGCGGCGGCAATCCTGGCCACCCGCCAGTATGCCAAACGGCAGCGGACATGGTTCCGGTCCCGCATGAAGGGGTGGGCAAGGGTCGATCCACAACATCTGGCGTAACCGGCGCCCAACCGCCGGCCGGCTCCCGGTGGCATCTGGATTTTCCCTTTGGTTTTCGTGTATTGCCTTGGCAAGCTCAGAAGCCGCTGCCGCTGCCGAGGTGCCGATCATGGCCATCACCGACCACGCCCCCGACCTGCCCCTGGTGCGGATCGTGCCGATTCCGCGCCTTGCGCAGGGCGGCAAATGGCGCGTCGAGGCGATGCGCAGCTACTCCACCCCGCTGATCCTGTGGTTCACCCGCGGCCAGGGGCGGATCACCGCGGGCGGCGTCACGCGGGGCTACGGGCCGCACAACCTGATCTTCCTGCCCGCCGGCACGATGCACGCCTTCGAGCTGAACCAGCACGTCCACGGCACTGCCCTGTTCCTGCCCCGCGGCGCCGACCTCCAGATGCCCGACCGGCTGGTGCATCTGCGCATCCGCGACGCGATCCCGCAGGGCGAGATGGCGATCCAGCTCGACACGATCCAGCGCGAGCTCGAGGGCAACAAGCCCAGCCGCGCCCGGGCGATCCGGCATCACCTGGGCCTGCTGTCGGTCTGGCTGGAGCGGCAGATGCTGGCCAGCGATGCGGTGGCCGGCGAGGCCCGCCCGAAGGCGGCGGTCCGGCTTGCGCGCGCCTTCGCCGACAAGGTCGAGGCCGACTTCCGCACCGGCAAGACCGTGGCCGACTACGCCGCCGAACTGGGCGTCACGCCGACCCACCTGTCGCGCGTCTGCCGCGAGACCTGCGGGCGCCCGGCCTCGGCGCTGCTGCACGACCGCCAGCTGTTCGAGGCGCGCCGGCTGCTGGCCGAGACGCGCATCCCCGTGCAGGACATCGCCCAGGCGCTCGGCTTTGGCTCGGCCGCCTACTTCAGCCGGACATTCCAGGCCCGTACCGGCAAGACCCCGACCGCCTTCCGGCGTGCCGGTTGAACCCTCCCCGTGCCCCGCACGCGGCGCGGGAGGCTTGCGGGCCGCCGCCGCAGATGTCGGTTTCCACACGGATTAGCGTCGCTTTTGCACCGCGACCTGTCGGGATTATGATCCAGAAATGGCGTCAGCCGAGTTGACGCGCCGGGAGGTGATGTGCGCAACTGACAGCCATCGGGGAAGGCGGCGCGAGGGTTGACCCTCCCCCAACAGACAACAACCGACGAACCCAGGGAGACGTAACCCATGACGACACCGACCAATAGCGGGCGTCCTCTCCACCACGCGGTGGAGATGTATGCCGAGGAATGCCGGGCGGGCCAGCTCAGCCGGCGCGAGTTCCTGACCCGCGCCACGGCGCTCGGCGCCTCGGCGGCCGCCGCCTACGGCGCGCTGGGCCTTGCCGCCCCTGCCCGCGCGCAGGAGACGCCGGTCTCCGGCGGCACGCTCAAGATGAGCATGGAGACGCGGGCGCTGAAGGACCCGCGCACCTGGGATTGGTCGGAACTGGCCAACTTCTCGCGCGGGTGGCTCGACTACATGGTCGAGTACAACCGCGACGGCAGCCTGCGCGGCATGCTGCTGGAAAGCTGGGAGGCGAACGCGGACGCCACTGTCTTCACGCTCAAGGTCCGTCCGGGCGTCAAGTGGAACAACGGCGACGACTTCACCGCGGCCGACGTCGTGCACAACATCGAACGTTGGTGCGATGCGACGGTCGAAGGCAACTCGATGGCCGCCCGCATGGGCACGCTGGTCGACGAGACCACGAAGAAGATGCGCGAAGGCGCCGTCGTGGCGGTGGACGACAGCACCGTGACGCTGAACCTCACGGCGCCCGACATCGCGATCATCGTCGGCATGGCCGACTATCCGGCGGCGGTCGTCCACCAGAGCTACGACAACGGGAACCCGGCCGCAAATCCGATCGGCACCGGCCCCTACCTTCCCGAAGCCGACGAGGTCGGCGTGCGTCAGGTCCTCGTGCGCAACCCCGACCACACCTGGTGGGGAACCGAGGTCTACGGCGGGCCCTATCTCGACCGGATCGAGTACATCGACCTCGGCACCGACCCCGCCTCGGTCTTCGCCGCGGCCTCTTCGGGCGAGATCGATGCGACCTACCGCACCGACGGCGACATGCTGCCGCTCTACGA
>JALORM010000247.1 GCA_025458985.1 Paracoccaceae bacterium
CGGGCTGAAGATCCAGACGATCCACGCCTTCTGCGCGGGCCTCCTGCGCCGCTTTCCGCTGGAGGCCGGCGTCCCCCCCGACTTCGAGGAGATCGACGATCGCGCCCGGCGCCTGATGATCGAGGAGATCGTGGACGCGATGGCCGCCGGGCCTGAGGCCGAGGCCGTGGTGGCGGTGGCGCGGCACCACACCGGCGACAGCCTCGCCGACCTTGCGGGAGAGGTCGCGGGAAGCCGCCGCCAGTTCGGCGCCCGCCGGGACGCCGACGGCTGGCACGCCGCCTTCGGCCTGCCGCCGGGCTACGACGCGGCGCGCCTGCTGGGCGAGGTGTTCGAGGGGCACGAGCGCGCCTATGTCGACGCCCTCCTGCCTCTGCTCGACCCTGCTTCGCGCAACGAGAAGGGCCCCCGCGCCGCGCTGTCGGCGGTGGGTCGGCTGGCCCCCCCGGGCGCCGAGGACATCGCGGCCTTCGAGGCCGCCTGCCTGACCGGCCCGAAGGCGAACGAACCGTTCAGTGCCAAGGTGGACGGCACCGGCCAGCCCTTCCCCAAGCACCGGCCAGCCCTTCCCCAAGAAGGCGACCCGCAAGGCACTGGGCGCGCGGCTGGACGGGTGGGACGACTTCCTGCAGCGCATCGAGGCCGCCCGCCCCCGCCGCGTGGCCCTGCTGGCGGCCGAGCGGGCGCTGGCGCTGCAGGACTTCGCGCTGCCGTTCCTCAGGGCCTACGAGGCGCGCAAGCTCCGCCGCGGGGCGCTCGATTTCGACGACCTGATCCTGAAGGCGGGCGCGCTGCTCGCCCGGCCCGGCGTGGCGGCCTGGGTGCTCTACCGGCGCCCGGTCGGACGTGCCGCGCAGCCTGTTCGTGGTGGGCGACCCCAAGCAGTCGATCTACAGCTTCCAGGGCGCCGACCCGTCCGGCTTCACCCGGATGCAGGACCATTTCGGCGGCCGCCTGTCGGCGGTGGGGCACAGGCTCGACCATATCGACCTGCCGGTCTCGTTCCGCTCGGCGCCCGAGGTGCTGCGGGTGGTCGATGCCACCTTCGTGCCCGACGACCGCAACCGCGGCCTCGGCGGCGCTCCCGAACACGTTGCCGCCCACGGCGACCTTCCCGGGCGGGTCGATCTCTGGCCGCTGGTGCCCAAGGCCGAGGACGGGGCCGAGGACCCCGACTGGCACGACCCGGTGGACCGGGTCGATGCCGCGCATCACGACGTGGTGCTGGCCCGCAGGATCGCGGGGGAGATCGCCCGGCTCTGCGACCCCGCCTGCGGCGAGACCCTGCCAGTCCGCCAGCGCGATGCGGACACCGGCACTGAGCGGATTGTCCGCCGCCCGCTGCAGCCCGGCGACTTCCTGGTGCTGGTGCGCCGCCGCTCGACCCTCTTCGCCGAGGTGATCCGCGCCTGCAAGGCGCTGGGCCTGCCGATCGCGGGGGCCGACCGGCTGCGGCTGGGGGGTGAGCTTGCGGTGCGCGACCTCGCCGCGCTCTTGTCCTTCCTCGCCACGCCCGAGGACGACCTGTCGCTGGCCGCGGTCCTGAAGTCTCCGCTGTTCGGCTGGTCCGAGGACCGGCTGTTCCGCCTGGCCCATGGCCGGCCGGGCTACCTGTGGGAGGCGCTGCGCAGTCGCCGCGCGGGGGGCGGCGAGGACGACCTCGCCACGCTGGCGGTCCTGGACGACCTGCGCGGGCAGGCCGATTTCCTCAGGCCCTTCGAGCTGCTGGAGCGGGTGCTGACCCGCCACGACGGCCGCCGCCGCCTGCTGGCGCGGCTGGGGCCGGAGGCCGAGGACGGCATCGACGCGCTGCTGGCGCAGGCGCTTGCCTACGAGGCGAACGAGACGCCCTCGCTGACCGGGTTCCTCGGCTGGATGGAGACCGAGGATGTCGAGGTCAAGCGCCAGCTGTCGACCGCGACCGGCGTCGTCCGCGTCATGACGATCCACGGGGCCAAGGGGCTGGAGGCGCCGGTGGTGATCCTGCCCGACACACGGCCGCCCCGCGGCAGGGGCAAGGGCGCCTGCGTCCTGCCCGGCCCCGGCGGCACGGCGATGTGGCGGCCCCGGGCCGAGGACGCCGACCCCCTTGCCCGCGCCGCGCTGGACGCCGCCGCCGCCCGCGACGCCGAGGAACAGGAGCGGCTGCTCTACGTCGCGATGACGCGGGCGGAAACCTGGCTGATCGTCGCCGGGTCGGGCGACATGGGCGTGGACGGCGGGTCCGGCGAGCGCGCCTGGTACCGCATGGTGGCGCGCGGGATGGAGGCTTCGGGCGCCGTCCCGGTCGATACGCCCGACGGCCCGGTTCAGCGGCTGACAAGCCCGCTTTGGGATGCCCCGCCGCTGATCGCCGCTCCCGCGACGACGAGCCCAGCCATTGCGCTGCCCGCCTGGGCGCGCCGGCCCGCACCCCCGCCGCCCCTCGATGAAGGACCGCTCTCGCCCTCCGACCTCGGCGTGGCGAAGGCGCTGCCGGGCGACCCCGGCACGGGCGACGAGGCGGCGGCGAAGCGGCGCGGGCGGCAGCTTCACCTGCTGCTCGAACACCTGCCGGACCACCCGCCCGCGGCGCGCGCCGCCATCGCCGCACGGCTTCTGGCGGCGGGCGAGGATGCGGCCACCGCGACCGAGGCCGCCGCCCTCGCGGCCGAGGCGGCGCGCATCCTCGACGATCCCGCACTCGCGGCGGTCTTCGCGCCGGGAACCCTGGCAGAAGCCGAGATCGCCGCCGTGCTGCCCGAGCTGGGCGGTCGCCCGGTGGCTGGTGCCATCGACCGGCTGGCCATCCATCCAGACCGGGTGGTGCTGACCGACTTCAAGACAAACGCGCTCGTCCCCGCCCGGCCCGAGGACGTGCCCGAGGGCATCCTGCGCCAGATGGGCGCCTACGCCGCGTGCCTCGCGCTGGTCTACCCCGGCCGGGCGGTCGAGACGGCGATCCTCTGGACCGCCGCGCCCCGCCTCATGCCGCTTCCTCCCGCGCTGATCGCGGCGGCTCTCGCCCGCGTGAGGCTCCCTTGACGCTCTGCCGCCGGACCCATAGCTTCGGCCCCCGACCATTCCGAGGAGAGCTGCCATGGCCACCCACCCCGTCACCGACGCCACCTTCGATGCCGAAGTCCGGCAGTCCGACATCCCTGTCGTCGTCGACTTCTGGGCGGAGTGGTGCGGGCCGTGCAAACAGATCGGCCCGGCGCTGGAAGAGCTGTCCGAGGAATATGCGGGCCGCGTCAAGATCGTGAAGGTCAACGTCGACGACAACCCCGACTCGCCCGCGCAGATGGGCGTCCGGGGCATCCCCGCGCTGTTCCTGTTCAAGGACGGGCAGGTGGTGTCGAACAAGGTCGGCGCCGCGCCCAAAGCCTCGATCGCCAGCTGGATCTCGAGCGCGCTCTGAGCTGCCTGATCTCCACGCATAGCGGGGCGCCCGCCGGGCGCCCCTTGTCTTTCAGCCGCGGCGCAACGGCTGCGCCGGCGCCCTATGGCGCGACGGGCGCGGCCACGTAGTCCGCCACCGCCGCGCGCAGCCGGTCGAGCCTTTCGGGCTTGCCCTGGGCGTCTATCATCTCGTTGTAGAACTGGATGCCGATGAAGAACGGCAGGACTGTCCCGGTTTCGGCCGGAGGCACGGCGCCGCCGTCGAGAAAGGCGTCGAGGTCTGCGGCCGGCAGGCCGAAGCGGGTGCCGCCGGGGACCGGAGCGCAGTTCGCGGCAACCCACACGAGAAAGGTTGCGGCATCGCGCGCGACCGAGAACCAGGCTTCGCCCTGGATGTCGAGGCCGATCAGCGTGCCCTGATGGAAGTGCAGGTTGCGGGGCACGAAGTCGGCATGCGTGGCCGCATGGGTGACCTCTCCGCCGGTATGGGCCTCCATCCGCTGCACCAGTGCGGCGTCAAGCGCGGCACGCAGCGCGAGGTCTTCCCCCGCCAGACGCGAGGCGTCGCGCGCGCGGCAGCGGCCGAGCCAGTGCGACGGGGCGAAGCGGCGCACCCGGCGGCGAGGAGCGGTGTAGGCCGCCAGCCACGCGCCCGCCTGCCGGATCAGTCGCCGCCGCCGCGCCGCGTCGGCCTTCAGCAGCAGGCTCTCCAGCGGCTTGCCGGGGGCGTGGCTCAGGACGACGAACCCCAGATCGGGCTCGGCCGCAAGGCAGCGCACGCATTGCAGGGCGCCGTCGCCCATGGCCGCAGCGGCGAAGTCGAACTCGGCCTGCACGTTGCGCACCAGCTGCGCGACATTCGGCCCGATATAGTGCTTCAGGACCGCCTTCCGGCCATCGGACAGGCGCACCAGGAATACTTCCCGGTCATGCGCCGCGCGCAGCACCTGCAGCACCCGCGTCTCCTCGTAGCCGCGCCGGCCGGCCAGAAGCGCGGCCAGCCGCGCGGCCGCCTCGGCCGGGGTCAGCCCGGCGGGCCTCGCATTCGGCATCTGCTGGGGCGGTGTCAGCGGCGCGGTCCTCGGATGGCCGGCCGCGACCGTAGCGCCCGCCGGAGCGCCGGGCAATGCCGCCCCGCTGCGCGAGGTTGCGGCGACCCGGGGGCCCGTCCATATAGGGCAGGGCCGACGACGGAGACTGGCGATGGCGGACGAGACCTTCCCCGGCTGGCACGGGACCACGATCCTTGCGGTGCGCAAGGGCGGCGAGGTCGTGGTGGCGGGCGACGGTTGCCAAGGACTGGCGCACCGACAAGTACCTGCAGAAGCTCGAGGCCTTCCTGATCGTGTCCGACGGGGCGGAGCTGTATGTGATCACCGGCGCGGGCGACGTACTGGAGCCCGAGCATGGCGTCGCCGCCATCGGTTCGGGGGGGATGTACGCGCTGGCCGCCGCGCGGGCGCTGATGGACGGCCCGCTGCCCGCCGAAGAGATCGCGCGCCGCGCGATGGCGATCGCGGCCGACATCTGCGTCTACACCAACGGCAACCTGACGGTGGAGAAGATCGGCGGATGATCCTGCCCGAGGACCTGCGCGCCGCCGTCGCTGCCGGGGTCGTGACCGAGGCGCAGGCGGTGCGGCTGAAGGCGCTGGCCGACAGCCGTCGCGGCGCGCGCGAGAACCTGGCGGCGGGCGACGAGCCGTTCGAGTTGTTCCGGGGCTTCAACGAGGTCTTCATCGTGGTTGGCCTGGTGATCCTGACCATGGGCTGGACCGCGGCCTCGGCGGTCTATGTCGGCGTGGCCTGGGGCGG
>JALORM010000248.1 GCA_025458985.1 Paracoccaceae bacterium
ACTTCTGCAGTTCGGTCCAGATCGCCGTGTAGAGCTGCGTGGCCGAGGCCGGGCACGTGGGCAGGAAATGCCCCGCCGCCTGGAATTCGGCCGGCACGACGATCTCGGGCGCGGTCTTCATGTCCTCCGGCATGAAGGCGTCGGACCCCGCGATGCCGTTGGCATAGCGGGCGAAGGCCGAGATCATGGCGGCGTTCTCCGGCTCCATGATGAAGTTCAGGAAGGTGTAGGCGTTGTCGACGTTCTGCGCGTCGCTCAGAAGCGCGACCGAATCCATCCACAGCGGGTACCCCTCCTTCGGGTAGCCGTACTGCACCGGCGGATTGGCCAGCCGCGCCCGCATGGTCGAGCCGTTCCAGTTGACGCTTGCCGCCCAGTCGTTGTTCGACAGCTTCTCGGTCGCGCCGTAGTCCATGCTGATCCAGTGGGGCTTGGCGGCCATCAGGGTGTCGCGCACCTTCCGCAGCACCTCGAGATCCTCGGTGCAGGCCTCGCCGCCCGCGTGGAAGATCGCCAGCGCCATCACGTCGTTCATCTCGGGCACGACGTTGACCTTGCCCTTCAGCTCGTCCGGCGGGTTCAGCCACACGTCCGAAGTGTTGATGTCGCCCGAATAGACCGAGGTGTTGACCGCGATGCCGGTCGTGCCCCACTGCCAGGGGATCGTGTGCTTCCGGCCGGGATCCCAGTCGACATCCACCCACTCGGGCGCGATGTTGCCGATGTTGGGCAGCCGCGCGTGGTCGAGCTCCTGGACCAGCCCCTTCTCGACCCAGATCTGGACGTAGTTGGCCGAGGGAACGACCAGATCGAAGCCCGAGCCGCCGGCCTCGACCTTGGCGAGCGCAGTGTCGTTCGAATCGTAGTCGGTGACGGTCACCCGGATGCCGGTCTCGGCCTCGAACTTCTGGAGCAGCTCGGGGCTGGTGTAGTTGCCCCAGTTGTAGAGGTTCAGCACCCCTTCGGCCTGGGCCGTGCCGGCGAAGGCAGCCAGCGCCGCGGTGGAAAGCAGGATCCGTCTCATGTCGTCTCTCCTTGTTGGTGGTTTCTGCGGGGTTCAGCCCCGCTTGCGTGTGAGCAGGAAGAAGGCGGTCAGCAGCAGGACCGTCACCGCCAGAAGCACGGTCGAGATCGCGTTGACCTCGGGCGTGATCGCCCGGCGCAGCTGACCCAGCATGTAGGTGGGCAGGGTATCCTGTCCGGCCGATTTCACAAACTCGGTGATGATCACGTCGTCGAGCGAGATCACGAAGGCCAGCATCGCGCCCGCGGCGATCCCGGGCGCCATCAGCGGCAGCGTCACGCGGCGGAAGGTCTGCCAGGGCGTCGCGTAGAGGTCGGCGGCCGCGGTTTCCAGCGTGAGGTCCATCCCTTCCAGACGCGCCCGGATCGGCAGGTAGGCAAAGGGGATGCAGAAGGCCGAATGCGCCAGGATCAGGTAGCCCAGCCCCTGATAGCCGGTGGCCACCTTGATCGCCGCGAAGAAGATCAGAAGCGCCACGGCGGTCACGATCTCGGGCACCATCAGCGGCTGGTTGATCGCCACGTAGATCAGCGTCTGCCCCCGGAAGCGCCCGCGCCGCGTGGTGCCCAGCGCCGCCATCGTCGCGACAGTCGTCGCGATCAGCGCGGCGCAGGAGGCGACGACGAGCGATCGCACCGCGGCCTCCTGCACGGCCGCGTTCTGCCAGGCCGCCTCGTACCAGCGCAGCGAGAACCCGCCCCAGACCGCGATCGAGAGCGAATCGTTGAACGAGTAGACGACGAGCGTCGCGATGGGCAGGTAAAGCAGGAAGAAGACCGCCAGCGCGACCGTGGTGAAGCCCGGCAGCGCCGTGACCGAGAAGGGCTTTGCGCGGGCGCTCATGCCCGCACCCCGCAGGGCCCGCGTGCACGCCGTGTCCGGACGCGCGCTTCCCCTCCCCCTCGCAGGGAGAGGAGAGGGATGGGAGGCGCCGTCCGCGTCGCCGCGGTGCCGCGCAGCCCCCCTCCCCATCCCTCCCCACGAGGGGGAGGGAGGCACCACGCATCCGGGGCGGCCCCGACGATACCGGCAGTGCGGGGCGCCTCAGCCATCCCGCTCCTCCCGCGTCGTCGCCCGCACGTAGACCAGAAGCGCGACCATCACGATCGCCAGAAGCAGCATCGACAGCGCCGCCCCCAGCGGCCAGTTCCGGCCCTGGCCGAACTGCAGTTCGATGAAGTTGCCGATCATCATCTGCTTGCCGCCACCCAGCACCCGCGGCGTGACATAGGCGCCGAGCGAGGGCACGAAGACCAGGATCGACCCCGCCACGATCCCGGGCCGGATGATGGGCAGGATCACCCGCCGCAGGACCTGCCAGCGGCTTGCATAGAGGTCATAGCCCGCCTCGATCATGCGGAAGTCGAAACGGTCGATCGCGGCGAAGAGGGGCAGCACCATCAACGGCAGGTAGACATAGGCCATGCCGATCAGCACCGCCGTCTCGGTGAACACGATCTGGACCGGCTGCCCGATGATGCCCAGCCCGATCAGCAGGTTGTTCAGGAGCCCCTCGTTTCGGATCACCTCCATGATGGCGAAGGTGCGGATCAGGAGGTTCGTCCAGAACGGGATGGTGATCAGGAAGAGCCACATCGCCCGCCGGTCCGGCGGCCGGGTGGCGATGAACCAGGCCGTGGGAAGACCCAGCGCGAAGGTGATGAGCGTGGTCAGGATCGACAGCTTCACGCTGCGCCAGAAGATCGTCAGATGCGCGTCGGCCGGCCCGACCGTACCGTCGAAGATGTCGCGCTGCAGGAAAACCTGGAACCAGCCGTCCAGCGAGAACTGCCAGACCACGTTGCCGTACTGGCCCGGTGCGAGGAACGAGTAGACCAGCACGATGAGCAGAGGCCCCGAGGCCGCGACAAGCAGAAGGACCAGCGCCGGCGCAGACAGAAGCCAGCCGGTGCGCGCCCGTTCCCTCGACCGCGCTGCCTCGGCCCCGCCCATCTCAGTCGCCCAGGACCTGAAGGGCGCCCTCGGCGAAGCGCACGCCCACTTCAGCCCCCGGCGCCAGCCCGACGTCGCCCGAAGGCGGCGACTGCAGGCGGGCGATGATCTCTGTGCCGTCAGCCAGGTGCAGGTGGCAGTGGGTGTCGGTACCGAAATAGACCGTCTGGGTCACCCGGGCCGAAAGGCTGCCAGGGTCGCCCGGGCCCTCAAGGCGGACCTGTTCCGGCCGCACGGCAAGCGTTGCCTCGCCGATCCGGGCGCCGGAGGGCGGCGCCGCGCCGACGCGTTCTCCGGTCGCGAGATACAGCCCGTCCTGGGCCACCCGTCCCCGCAGGAAGTTCGTCTCGCCGATGAAGTCGGCGACGAAGCGGTTGACCGGGTGGTTGTAGATCTCGCGCGGGGCGCCGATCTGCAGCAGCCGCCCCTCGCTCATCACGCCGATCCGGTCCGACATCGTCAGCGCCTCTTCCTGGTCGTGCGTGACGAAGACGAAGGTGATCCCGGTCTCGTGCTGCAGGCGCTTCAGCTCGCCCTGCATCTCCTTCCTCAGTTTCAGGTCCAGCGCCGAGAGCGGCTCGTCCAGCAGCAGGACCTGCGGCGCAGGGGCCAGCGCGCGCGCCAGCGCCACGCGCTGCTGCTGGCCGCCCGACAACTGCTGCGGCCGGCGCCCGGCGAAGGCCTCCAGCTTCACCAGCGCCAGCATCCGCTCGACCGTCGCCGCGACCTCGGCCCGCGGCCGGCCCAGCATCTCGAGCCCGAAGCCGATGTTCTGCGCCACGGTCAGGTGCGGAAACAGCGCATAGCTCTGGAACACCGTGTTCACCGGCCGCCGGTTCGGCGGCTCGGCCGTGAAGTCGCGCCCCGACAGCAGGATCGCCCCGGCAGTCGGCGTCTCGAACCCCGCGATGCAGCGCAGAAGCGTGGTCTTGCCGCAGCCGGAGGGGCCGAGCAGCGTGAAGAACTCGCCCGTCTCGATGGTCAGCGACACATCGTCGAGCGCCCGGAGCGCGTGGTCGCCGGACCCGAAGACCTTGACCACCCCGAAGGCAAGTGTCTAAAGCGACAGGGGCGGACGCCGGTCGAACCAGGGTGCAGCCTGCTCGATTTCCCGGCAGAGGCCGATCAGCGCCTCGTCCGCACCGAAGCGGGCGGCAAGCTGCACACCCACCGGCAGACCACCGTCTGTCCAGTACAGCGGGACCGAGGCGGCGGGCTGGCCCGAGGCGTTGAAGGGCGCACAGAAGGGCGAGTAGTCGAAGACCATCCCGGGGCCCATTCGGAAATGTTCGAAGTCGTCGTTCACGTGGGCGAAGCGGCCGACTTCGGCGGGCACCTCGGCCAGCGTGGGGGATAGCAGGATGTCCCAGTCTTCGAAGAAGGCCGCCATCTCGCGCCCGTAGGCATGGACCTTGCCCACCGCCTCCAGGTAGTCGGCGCCCGAGATGCCCTCGGCATGGCGGATCGCGCCCTGCGTGACGGCCTCCACCTCGCCCGGCCGGAGCGCCCGCCCCGCCAGCGCCTTGCGCACGCCCAGTGCCGTGCCGCAGGCGACGATCCGCGTCCAGGCGCGCATCATGCCGCCATGGTCGGCCGCGGGCCGCGCTTCCTCGACATGGTGGCCGAGCGACTCGAGCAGACGCGCCGCTGCCTCGGCCGCCGCCCGGCACTCGGGGTCCACGGGCGCGCCTGCGAAGGTTGTGGGGCACAGTGCCACCTTCAGCCGCGGCGGCGGGCGCCGGATCGCGGCCGCATACCCTTCGGCGAGCGGTGGCGCCCAGTAGGGCGCACCGAGGTCCGCGCCCGCGCAGGCATCCATCAGCGTGGCCGCATCGCGGACGCTGCGGGTCAGGAAACCGTCGATGGCCATCCCCGCCCAGCCCTCTCCCACGTAGGGTCCGTCCGGAAACCGCGCCCGCGTCGCCTTGAACCCGAAAAGCCCGCAGCAGGACGCCGGGATGCGCACCGACCCGCCGCCGTCCGAGCCGTGCGCGGCCGGCACGATCCCCGCCGCCACCGCCGCCCCCGCCCCGCCCGACGATCCGCCGGGCGTGCGCGACAGGTCCCAGGGATTGCGGGTGGGTCCGCCATAGACGGCGGCCTCGGTGGCCGGGCCGACACCCCCCTCGGGCGCGGTCGTGCGTCCGAAGGTCACGACCCCGGTCGCGCGGATGCGCGCGTAGATCGCGCTGTCGCGGGCATAACGCGTATCGGCCAGCAGGCGCGACCCGTTGTGCGAGGGAAACTCCACTGCCTCGCAGCCAAGGTCCTTCAGCAGGAACGGCACGCCCTTGAAGGGGCCCTCGGGCAGGCCGTCGGCGATATGACGACGGGCCGTCGCCTCCTGCATCAGAACCACGGCGTTGAGCCGGCCGTTCAGCGCCACGACCCGCGCCAAGGCCTCGTCCAGAAGCTCACCCGGCGTGACCGCGCCTTCGGCGACAAGCTGCGCGAGCCCCGTCGCGTCGTGATCGGCGTAGTCGCGCATGCGTGCTCTCTCTGCGGAGTGTCGGCTGTCCCGAGCCGGGGCCGGCGCCGTCGGTACCTCGGCCAGTAACCGCAGGCGACGGCACACTTGTCAAACCCCTTCGCGCCCTTCCCCTTCGGCCTCGGCTTGCGTAGCCTGAGATCATGCTACGCATCACCGATGCCATCGTGATCGAGGACTGGGAACTGACCGAGCAGTTCGTCCGCGCCCAGGGGCCGGGCGGGCAGAACGTCAACAAGGTTTCGACCGCGGTCGAGCTGAGGTTCGAAGCCGAGCGCTCACCCAACCTGCCCGAACCGGTGAAGCGCCGGCTCAAGCGGCTGGCCGGGCGGCGCTGGACCGCCGACGGCGCCATCCTGATCCGCGCCGAGGAAACCCGCAGCCAGGCCCGCAACCGCGACCTCGCGCGCGAACGGCTGGCCGACCTGATCCGCGCCGCGACCGTCGTGCCCAAGCGCCGCATCGCCACCCGCCCGACGCTTGGCAGCCAGCG
>JALORM010000249.1 GCA_025458985.1 Paracoccaceae bacterium
TTTTTTGCGCAGGACAAGCAGGACAACTGACAAACACGAGGGAGGAAAGGACGACGATGAGCCTGAAGAAGATTTCCCTGGGATCGTTCCGGGTATCCGCGGTTCTTGCAGCTCTTGCGCTGGCCGTGCCGGCTGCGGCAGACGAGACGCAGTATTTCCCCATCCCCAGCAGCCGGGTCGGCCCCTATTCCGCGATGGGCACGGGCTACTATGGCGCGCAGATCGACTATCTGAACTACGTCAACATGAATGGCGGCGTGAACGGCGTCATGCTGACCTGGCAGGAATGCGAGACCGAGTACAACGCCGCCAAGACCGTCGAATGCTATCAGCGCCTGCTCGAGAAGGACGGCCAGAAGATCGTCGTTTTCGACACGCTGGGCACGCCGGGTGCCTATGCGGTCATCGACCGGATGGCCACGGACGAGGTTGTGCTTGCGCAGTACGGCTACGGACGCACCGACGCGGCCGACGGCACCGTCTGGCCCTGGGTCTTCAACGCCGCCGGGCACTACTGGTCGCAGGTCGCCGTGCAGATGCGCTTCATGGCCGAACAGGAAGGCGGCATCGAGAACATGCGCGGCAAGAAGGTCGTGCACATGCACATCGACAGCGCCTTCGGCCGCGAGCCGCTGCCTGCGATGCGCGCCATCGCCGAGCAGTGGGGCGTCACGCTGGTCGAGATCGCGGTGCCCCCGCCCGGCCTCGAGCAGCAGTCGCAGTGGCTGCAGGTCCGCCGCGAACGGCCCGACTGGGTGACCTTCTGGGGTGCGGGCTCGGGCATGAACTCCACCGGGATGACCAACGCGGCCCGCATCGGCTTTCCGCGCGACCGGATGATCTATGTCTCGTTCGGCGCCGCCGAAGAGGACATGTACCCGGCAGGCGACAGCTCGGTCGGGACCTACGCCATGGCCAATGCCCTGCCCGGGAAGGAGTTCCCGCTGGTCAAGGCGATCGAGGAGCAGGTCTATGGCGCGGGCGAGGGCAATCTTGCCGATCCCAACCGGGTCGGGACCGTCTACTGGAACCGCGGGCTTGCGGCGGCGGTGATGTGGATCGAAGCGCTGAAGAACGCGCAGGAAATCCACGGCAAGGTCGGCCAGGCGGTGACCGGCGCCGAGTTCCGCGACGGCTATGAGGCGCTGAACATGACGCCCGAGCGGCTTGAGGAAATCGGCATCGGCGGCATGGTCGCGCCCTTCGCGCTGTCCTGTGCAGAACACGCGGGGCCCGGGCGGTTCGCCATGATGCAATGGGACGGAACCAAGTTCGTGCAGGTCACGGACTGGAACGAGCCGAATGACCCGGCGTTCATCCGGCAGCTCATTGCCGACTCGGCCGCCAAGTACGCCGCCGAGAACGGCATCACGCCCCGCACCTGCCCCTGAGACCGACCTCCTGTGCCCGGCATCCCTTGCGGAGCCGGGGCACAGGAGGCGGCGGAGAACCGGCCCTGCGGCCGGTGCCCGGCGCAGGACAGCCCGCCACCCAGATCGAGGACCGCAGCAATGGCGCATGCCCGATGACCGCGACGGCACATTCACACCCCGCTTCTCCTGCCGCCAGCGCCGCGACCGGCGGCGACATCCTGTCGGTCAATTCGATCGCTGTCGCCTATGGCGGCGTGATCTCGGCCCTGCACGACGTGTCGCTGACCGTCCCGCGCGGCCAGATCGTGGCCCTGCTGGGCGGCAACGGAGCGGGGAAGAGCACCACGCTCAAGGCGATATCCACCATGCTCGCCAGCGAACGCGGCAAGGTCACCCGGGGGTCCATCACCTATGACGGCACCGCGGTGACGGACCAGACGCCGTCGGACATGGTGGGCCTGGGCATGGTGCAGGTGCTGGAGGGGCGGCGCTGTTTCGCCCACCTGACGGTGGAGGAGAACATCATCTCGGGCGCCTTCTCGCGCAAGTTGTCCAAGGGCGACATGCAGGCCGAGCTGGACCGGATCTACACCAGCAGCAGATGACCGCGGTGGCGCGCGCGATGATGGCCAAGCCCCGGATGCTGCTTCTGGACGAGCCGTCGATGGGCCTTGCCCCGCAGCTGGTGGCCGAAATCTTCAACATCGTGCGCGAGCTGAACACGCAGGAGAAGGTCAGCATCCTTCTGGCCGAACAGAACACCAACATCGCGCTGCGCAACGCGAACTACGGCTACATCATCGAAAGCGGCCACGTGATGATGCACGGGCCCGCCGAGGCCCTGCGCAACGACGACAAGATCAAGGAATTCTACCTCGGCATCTCGAAGGAGGGCCGCAAGAACTTCCGCGATGTGCTGCGCAAGGAAAGCGACAAGCACGCCGACCTGCATCACCACTGACCGCCACGCCAGGAGACGACATCGACCATGACGCAGGTCCGGAACTTTTCCATCGGCGGCCCGGTGCTCGAAGTGCAGAACATCTCGCTCAGGTTCGGGGGCGTGAAGGCGATCACCGACACCTCGTTCAAGGTCCTGATGCACGAGATCAGGGCGATCATCGGCCCCAACGGCGCGGGCAAGAGTTCGCTCCTGAACTGCATCAACGGCATCTACAAGCCGCAGGAGGGCAAGATCCTCTTCAAGGGCGAGGTGCTGGACAGGATCAGCCCCAACATCATCGCGCGGAAGGGCATCTCGCGCACCTTCCAGAACCTGGCGCTGTTCAAGCGCATGTCGGTGATCGACAACATCCTGGTCGGCCGCCGGCTGCACATGAGCGCGAACTTCCTGCAGGTGGCCTTCCAGACCCCGGCCGCCACGCGCGAGGAACGCGAGAACCGCGAGCGCTGCGAGGAGATCGTGGATTTCCTGGAGATCCGCGACATCCGCGACACCCCGGTCGGGCGCCTGCCCTATGGCCTGCAGAAGAAGGTGGAACTTGGCCGCGCGCTGGCGACCGAGGCGGACGTGCTGCTGCTGGACGAGCCGATGGCAGGCATGAACGTCGAGGAAAAGCGCGAGATGTGCCGCTTCATCCTGAAGGTGAACGACGAGCTCGGGACGACAATGGTCCTGATCGAACACGACATGGGCGTGGTCATGGACATCTCCGACAACGTGGTCGTGCTCGACTACGGCAAGATCATCGCGGACGGCCCGCCCGAGGCCGTGCGCACCAATCAGAACGTGATCGACGCCTATCTGGGGGTGGCCCATGATTGAGGTCCTGTTCTTCTTCGAGGTCGTGCTGGCGGGCATGCTGGCCGGCACGATGTATTCGCTGGTCGCGCTTGGCTTCGTGCTGATCTACAAGGCATCGTCCACGTTCAACTTCGCGCAGGGCGCGATGGTGTTCTTTGCCGTGCTGTCCTTCGTGGGCTTCATGGAACTGGGCATGCCCTTTGCGCTGGCCTTCCTTGTGACCGTCCTTCTGATGGTCGCGGTCGGCTATGCCACCGAGCGGCTGGTCCTCGGCCCGCTCACGGGGCAGAACGAGGACACGCTTCTGATGGGCACGATCGGGCTGGCCTTCGTGCTGCAGGGGCTGGCGCAGGCCGTCTGGGGGGTCGAGGTGCGCCGGCTTGACCTTGGCATCGGCGACTTTCCGATCCCGTGGGTCGCCGACAACCTCGGCATCTTCGTCAGCGCGCTGGACGTGGCGGCAGGCGTCGTGTCGGCGGTGCTGATCGTGCTGCTCGTCCTTCTGTTCCGGTTCACCAAGATGGGTCTTGGCCTGCGCGCGGTGGCCGACGACCCCGGGGCCGCGGCCTCCATCGGGATCCCGCTCAAGACGATCATGCTGATGGTCTGGTCGGCGGCGGGCTTCGTGGCGCTGGTGGCGGGCATGATGTGGGGGGCGCGGGCGGGGGTGCAGTTCGCGCTGGTCGACCTGGCGCTGAAGGCGCTGCCGGTGCTGATCATCGGCGGGTTCTCGTCGATCCCGGGGGCGATCATCGGCGGGCTGATCATCGGCGTCGTCGAAAAGACGCTCGAGGTCTACGTGGGTCCGTCCTTCGGTGGCGGGATCGAAGGCTGGGCGCCCTACGTCCTGGCCATCTTCTTCCTTCTCTGGCGGCCCGAGGGGCTGTTCGGAGAAAAGATCATCCGTCGCGTGTGAACGGGAAGGCGCAAGACATGACCTCGAAGCCGATCCTCGGACCCTATTCGCAAGGCGACATCCTGCGCCTCGGTGCCGCGATGGCGGTGACCTTCCTCGTGCTGCCGCTGATCATCCAGAGCGACTACTGGTATTCGTCGATCCTGATCCCCTGGCTCTGCCTTGCCCTTGCCGCCATCGGGCAGCAGTTCGTGATGGGCTATGCCGGTCAGCTTGCGCTGGGGGCGGCAGGCTTCATGGCGGCGGGCGCCTTCGCCCTCTACAACATCGAGCTGCGCCTGCCCTGGATGCCCTTTCCGCTGGCGCTGTTCTTCTCGGGGCTGATCGCCGCCGCGCTGGGCGTGCTGTTCGGCCTGCCCAGCCTGCGCGTGCGCGGCATCTATCTGATGGTGGCCACCCTTGCCGCCCAGTTCTTCATCATCTGGACGATCGACAAGTTCGGCTGGTTCAAGAACTACGACACCTCGGGCATCATCACGGCGCAGGACATCGTAATCTTCGGGCACGCCTTCACCTCGCCGCTTGAGATGTATCTTGTGGTGGCGGCCGTGGTGACCGTGCTGACGATCCTCGCGATCAACATGACGCGCGGGTCGGTCGGGCGGAACTGGATGGCGGTGCGCGACATGGACATCGCCGCCGAAAGCATGGGCATCTCGCTTCTGCGGACCAAGCTGCAGGCTTTCGCGCTCAGCGCCTTCTATTGCGGGGTGGCGGGGGCGCTCTTCGCCTTCACCTACCTCAAGTCGCTGGAGCCGGTGGCCTTCGACATCAAGCTGTCGTTCCAGATCCTGTTCATGGTGATCCTGGGCGGGCTTGGCACGATCAACGGCGCCTTCATCGGGGCGGGGTTCATCCTGCTGTTCCCGGTCGTCCTGAACACGGTTGGAAACGCCTGGTTCCACGGCATGATCGACGCCACGATCATCTCGGCCATCGAGCAGGTGGTGTTCGGCGCCCTGATCATCCTGTTCCTGATCTACGAGCCGCTTGGCATGGCCAAGCTGTGGGAGAAGCTGCGCGCGCGCACTTTCGGCATGTCGGCCGTCCGTCCGACCGTGCCTGCCGATCTTGCCCAGAAACCCTGAACGCCGGCGGGGGCTTGGGCCGCCACGGACGGCCCAGGGTGGCAGCCGAAGAGCCCCCTGCCGGAGCATCGCAGGCAGGCAGCGACCTGCCCCCCACGCCGTCCCGTGCCAGGGTTTGCGCCCCGCCTTGTACGATGGCCGCAGACAGCCCTTGCGGCGGGCTCAGCCCGGGCCGGGCCGGCGGCAGGGACGCGCTTCATGCCGCTCTCTCAGGACCAGCCGGGCCAGCACGAGCACGCTCGACACCGCTGTCCCTGCGAGCAGACCGATCCAGAGGCCGGTCACGCCCTGCTGCTGCGCCTCGCAGAGGAACACGCCCAGCGGCGCTCCGACGACCCAATGCCCGAACAGGGTGGCGAGCATCGGGGCGCGCGCATCCTTCCGGCCGCGCAGCAGGCCGGACGCGGCGGCGCCAGGGGTGCCGAAAAGCTCCATCGCGCCCAGCAGCATCAGAAGCCCCGCGGCCATCGCCGCCGCGGCCGCCCCTGCCGGCGACGTGTCGAAGAATGCGGCGGACAGAGGGACCGCGCCGAGGACGAAGGCCGCGCAGAGGCCCGCGCCGGCCGTGAGGGACACGCCAAGGGCGGCCATGACGACCCCCCGACCGGCTGCCCGGTCGCCCGCGCTCTCTGCACGCGCCATCCGCACCAGCGAGGCCTGGAGCAAGGCCGCGGGA
>JALORM010000250.1 GCA_025458985.1 Paracoccaceae bacterium
GTGACGTTGACCAGAAGCCCTTCGCGCCACTGGCCGCTGGCGATCTCGCCCGTGGCATAGCGCATCGTGCCCTGGCCATTGCGCCGGCCGTTCAGGAAATAGCCGTCGTAGACATCGCCGTTGGCATAGGTCGCGGTTCCGGATCCCTGGATCTCGCCCGCCTTCCATTGCCCGACGTACCGGAATCCGTCCGGCATGGTGAGTTCGCCCTGGCCTTCGCGCTGCCCGGCAACAAAGCCCCCGGTATAGACTGTGCCATCGGGATAGGTGGCTGTCCCGCGGCCGTGGCGCAGCCCGTCGAGCCAGTCGCCTTCGTAGCGGTAACCGTCAGGCGCGGTCATGATGCCCCGGCCGTGGTTCTTGCCGGCCAGGAACTGGCCCTCGTAGACAAGACCGCCTTCGTAGCGCGCGACGCCCGCGCCTTCGATCACGCCGCCGCGCCACTGACCCTCGTAGGACGAGCCGTCGGAGTAGGTGATGCTGCCGGTGCCATCGGCCAGACCATCGCGGAAGCTGCCGGTATAGACTGCGCCGTCGGGATAGCGCGCGGTGCCCTGGCCCGCGATCTGCCCGCCCGCCCAGGCGCCCTCGTAGACATAGCCGTCGGCGCCGCGGAACGTGCCCTGCCCGTCGCGGCGGTCGGCCTTGAACTGGCCTTCGTAGACGTCGCCGTTGCCGTAGGTCACCCGGCCCGACCCTTCGCGCTGGCCGTTGACGAAGGTGCCCTGGTAGACATCGCCGTTGGCCTGGGTCAGCGTCCCCTCGCCGTTGATCTGGCCGTTCTGCCAGGCGCCCTGGTAGACGAGGCCGTCAGGCATCCTGAGCGTGCCCTGGCCGGCGCGGTCGCCTGCCAGCATGTCGCCTTCGTAGATCGATCCGTCGGGGTAGGTGATGCGGCCCTTGCCCTCCTTGACCCCCATCGTCCAGTCGCCTTCGTAGCGATAGCCGTTCGGGCTGATCATCACGCCCTGGCCGTGGTGCTCGGCGTTGACGAAGGCGCCCTCGTAGACCACCCCGTTGGCATAGACCGCCTTGCCGATCCCCTCGATCCGGCCGTCCACCCATTCGCCTTCGTAGGTGCCGCCGTCGGCGAAGGTGATCTTGCCGAAGCCCTCGGGCTTGCCGCGCGCGAACTCGCCCTCGTAGACCGATCCGTTGGGATAGCGGGCCGTGCCCTGACCCCGGATCTCGCCCTCGATCCAGTCGCCGGTGTATTCGTAGCCGTTGGGCAGCCGGTAGGTGCCGCGGCCATGCTGGAGCCCGTCCTTGAACGTGCCCTCGTAGACCCCGCCGTCGTCGTATTGCTTCACGATGACCTCGCCCGGGGCCTGTGCGAAGGCCCCGCTGCCCACGGAGAGGGCAAGCAGAACAGCGCACACCCTCGATAGGAGCGGCAACCGCGGTTCGCTCACGTTCCGCCCCCGGATTGGTCAGAAAGGTTCAACACGTGTCAAAGACTACCGTCAGCCCTCTGACCTGACAATGCTTTTTCGACGGGCTCTGCTTTCCATCCTTCACGATTCTGCTAAGTACCGCGGGACCGGGGATTGCCATGACCGCACGATTCCGCCTGACGCTGGCCCAGTTGAACCCCACCGTGGGGGCGCTGGGAGACAATGCCGCCAAGGCGCTTCGCGCGTGGGAGGAGGGTCGCGCGGCGGGCGCCGACCTCGTCGCCCTGCCGGAAATGTTCCTGACCGGCTACCAGACGCAGGATCTGGTGATGAAGCGCGCGTTCGAGGCCGACGCCGCGCAGCGGCTCGAGGCACTGGCCGCCACCTGCGCCGACGGACCGGCGCTGGCCATCGGCGCGCCCTGGCGCGAGGGAGGGCGGCTTTACAACGCCTACCACGTCCTTCAGGGCGGCAAGGTTGCCGCGCGCATCCTCAAGCACCACCTTCCGAACGACGGCGTGTTCGACGAGGTGCGGCTTTACGCCTCGGCCGACATCCACGGCCCCTACCGGCTGGGGCCTGTCCGCATCGGCTCGCCCATCTGCGAGGACAGCTGGTACCCAGACGTGGCCGAGGCGCAGGCGGAAAGCGGGGCCGAGCTTCTGCTGGTGCCGAACGGATCGCCCTACCACCGGGGCAAGTTCGACCTGCGGCTGAACCTGATGGTGGCGCGCGTGGTCGAGACGGGCCTGCCGCTCGTCTACCTCAACATGGTGGGCGGCCAGGACGACCAGGTGTTCGATGGCGGGTCCTTCGTGCTGAACCCCGGCGGCAAGCTGGCCGTCAAGCTGCCCGTCTTCGAAGAGGCGGTCGCGCATGTCGACTTCGAGGAGACCGACGAAGGCTGGCGCGCGGTCGAGGGCGTGCGCGCCGCACACCCCGACGATTGGGAGCAGGACTACCGCGTCATGGTCGAGTCCTTGCGCGACTATCTGGGCAAGTCGGGGCTTTCGAAGGTGCTGCTGGGGCTGTCGGGCGGGGTCGACAGCGCGCTGGTCGCCGCCATCGCCGCCGATGCGGTGGGTCCGGCGAACGTCCGCTGCGTCATGCTGCCTTCGGAATACACCTCGGCCCATTCGCTGGAAGACGCCGCCGAGGTGGCGCGGCGGCTCGGCTGCCGGCTTGACACGATCCCGATCACCGGCCCCCGCGCGGCGGTGACCGAGGCGCTGGCGCCGCTGTTCCAGGGCACCGCGCCCGGGGTGGCAGAAGAGAACGTGCAGTCCCGCCTGCGGGGCCTTCTGCTGATGGCGCTGTCGAACAAGTTCGACGAGATGCTTCTGACCACCGGCAACAAGTCCGAGGTCGCTGTCGGCTACGCCACGATCTACGGCGACATGGCGGGCGGCTACAACCCATTGAAGGACCTGTATAAAACGCGGGTGTTCGAGACCTGCCGCTGGCGCAACCGCACGCACCGGCCCTGGATGCTTGCCCCCACGGGCGAGGTCATTCCGCCCCGGGTGATCGAGAAGGCGCCCTCAGCCGAACTGCGCGCCGACCAGCGCGACGAGGATTCGCTGCCGCCCTACGCGACGCTTGACGCGATCCTCGAAGGCCTCGTCGACCGCGACGAAAGCGTCGCCGACATCGTTGCCCGCGGCTACGACCGGGCGACCGTGAAGCGCGTCGAGGCGCTGGTCTACGGCGCGGAGTGGAAGCGGTTCCAGTCCGCCCCCGGAACCCGCCTGACCAGCCGCGCCTTCTGGCTCGACCGGCGCTATCCGCTGGTCAACCGGTGGCGCGATCCGTCGTGAGCGAGCGGCGCTTCGGCCCGACCCGCCAGGGCGAGCGGGCGGGGGCCGTCTTCCTGGCCCTGGGCGCGGCCTTCACCCTCTACGTGGTCGCGTGGCTCGATCTGCTTCACATGGCGCCCGATCCGCGTTGGCGCGGTGGCGCCTACGGCTTGTTGCTGGCGGGCGTCCTGATGGCCGGCGCCGTCGCGATGTGGCGATGGACGCCGTTCCAGGCCGAGATCGTCGTGTCGGATGCGGGCGTCTTCCTCAAGGCCACGGGGCGGGCGCCGCAGGCACCGATGCAGCTGCCCTGGGAGGCCATCCTGCAGATCGAGCACCGCCTCGTGCCGCAGGGGCGCACCCTCTTGAGCGTCCTTGTCTTCGTGGCACGTCGCGAAGACGGCCGGCCGCGTGAACACGTGATCTTTCAGAACGGGCTCGATGGCCGGTTCGCAGATGTCGTGACGGCCATCGGCGAGGCTGCCCTGCGCAACGGCTGGCAGCTGGTCGGGCCGCGGGTCGGCCATGTCGGGCGCTGGTTCCACGGCATGAACTGGCGGCTCGACAGGAGGAACGGGCCCGACGCGGGGTGACGCGCGGAACGCACGGCGCCACCGGTGCCGCGCAGTGTCGGCGTAGGCCCTGCTTTTCCGAAGGTCCGCGACCCTTGCCATGCTATCCTGCGCGGAAGGAGGCAGACCATGGCTGGCAACAAGACCGTCCCGACCCCGGTGGACCCGACGGCCTTCCTGGCAGCCCTGCCCGAAGCCAAGCGGGCAGAGGCGCTGCGGCTCGA
>JALORM010000251.1 GCA_025458985.1 Paracoccaceae bacterium
ATCAAGGCGACCCCGGCCCTGTCGGGCCTGATCCAGCTGACCGAGACGCGCCGGTCGTTCCAGGAGACGATCGCCCAGAACGTCGGCTACATGACGACGATCTACGTCACCATCGCGGTCCTCATCACCATCGGCGTCGCCTACAACTCGGCCCGCATCCAGCTGTCGGAACGCGCGCGGGAGCTCGCGTCCCTGCGCATCCTCGGCTTCACCAATGCCGAGGTCTCGTTCGTGCTGGTGGGCGAGACGATGCTGGTGGCGCTGATCGCGCAGCCCCTCGGCTGGCTGCTCGGCGCGGGCATCGCCTGGGCCTCGGTGCAGGGGTTCAGCTCGGACCTCTACCGCGTGCCGCTGGTGCTGAACCCCGACACCTTCAGTCGGGCGAGCCTCATCGTGCTTGCCACGGCACTTGCCGCGGTTCTCGTCGTGCGGCGGCGGATCGACAGCCTCGACCTGGTTGCGGTCATGAAAACAAGGGAGTAGAGGATGAAGCTCAACCCCCGCACGATCATCATGGGCCTGATCCTCGCCGGCATCGTGGCCGCACTTCTGGTCGTGACGTTCCGGACCGAGCCGATTCCGGTCGACCTGGCCGACGTGACCCGTGCCCCGATGCGGATCACCGTCAATGCCGACGGCCGGACCCGCATCCGCGAGATCTACGAGGTCGCCTCGCCGGTGGCCGGAACGGCACGGCGCTCGCCCGTCGCGGTGGGCGATCCGGTGGTCGCGGGCGAGACCGTGGTGGCGGTGGTCGAGCCTGTGGCGCCCGCACTTCTCGACGCGCGGACCCGGGCGCAGGCCGAAGCGGCGCTGCGCGAGGCCGAGGCTGCGGTCGCCGTGGCCGAGGCGCAGGAACACCAGGCCGGCGAGGACCTCGCCTATTCCCGAAGCCAGTTCGAGCGCGCCCGGACGCTGGTCGAGCGCGGGGTCGCCTCGGTCACCCGGCTGGAGGACGCAAGCCAGGCGCTTGCCTCGCACGAGGCGGCACTTGCCACCGCGCGATCGCAGCTGAGCGCGGCGCGCTCGTCGCGCGACCGCGCCGCAGCCGCGCTGGTCGAGCCCGGCACGGGCAGCGATGGCGACGGCGGCTGCTGCGTGGCGCTGACCGCGCCGGTCGACGGCGTCGTGCTCGACATCGGCCAGATCAGCGAACGGCCCGTCTCGATGGGCACGCCGCTGGTGTCCGTGGGCGACCCCGCCGACATCGAGATCGTGGCCGACCTCCTGTCGGCCGATGCGGTGCGGCTGGCGCCGGGCGCGCTGGCCGAGGTGGATCGCTGGGGCGGCCCCGCGCCGCTTCAGGCGCGGCTGCGCGCGATCGACCCGGTGGCGCGCACCAAGGTCTCGGCGCTCGGGATCGAGGAGCAGCGCGTCGACGCGGTCTTCGACCTGCTGTCGCCCCCCGAGGCACGGCCCGGCCTCGGCGGAGGCTTCGCGGTGTTCCTGCGGGTCGTCGAATGGGAGACCGGCAGCGCGTTGCAGCTGCCGCTGTCGGCGCTGTTCCGGCAAGGCGACGGCTGGGCCGTCTTTGCGGTGTCGGGAGGGACCGCGCGGCGGGTCCCGGTCGAGATCGGCCGGCGCAACGGCGAGACGGCGGAGGTGCTCTCGGGGCTGGAGGAAGGCGACCGCGTCGTGACCCACCCCAACGACGCGCTGAGCGACGGCGCGCCGGTGGTCGAGCGCGTGGCCTTCTGACCCCTGGGGGCCGGCCGGCGGCGACCTGATCCCGGGGGTCGCCCCGAAGCCGGGGGGTTTCACACCCCCCGGACCCCCTGTGGAGCATTTCCGACAGAATGAAGGGACGCGGTGGGCCTTGCGCCGGGGGCGCGGGGGGCTATCCTGCCCGGGCCGAGACAACCGGAGCCGCCGATGGCCGAACCGCGACGGCGCGGACGGCCCCGCGCCTTCAACGACCGCACCGCCGAGAACACCGTCCAGTCGCTCGACCGGGCGCTGACGATCCTCGGCGCGCTGGCCGAGGCGGGCGGCGTCGGGCTGTCGGCGCTGGCACAGCGGCTGGACCAGTCGCCGGCGACCGTCTACCGGGTGCTGACCACCTTCGAGCGCCACGCCATCGCCGAACTCGACCCGGCCACCCAGGGCTGGCACGTCGGCCCGCGGGCCTTCCTGATCGGATCGGCCTTCCTGCGCCGGACCTCGGTCGTGGAGCGCGCGCGCCCGGTGCTGCGGGCGCTGATGGAGACCACGGGCGAGACCGCGAACCTCGGTATCGCCCGTGGCGACGAAGTGCTGTTCCTGAGCCAGGTCGAGACCCATGCCTCCATCCGGGCCTTCTTTCCGCCGGGCACGGTCTCGCCGCTGCACGCCTCGGGGATCGGCAAGGCGCTTCTGGCGCGCTTCGATGCCGAGCGGCTCGAGGCCTGGCTGGCGCGGGCGCGGCTGGAACGCTTCACCCCCGCCACGCTGGCCGAGGCCGGCGCGCTGCGCGCGGACCTCGCGCTGACCCGCACGCGGGGCTACGCGCTTGACAACGAAGAGCGCAACGAAGGCATGCGCTGCGTGGCGGCGGCGGTGCTGGACGCGTTCGGCGAGCCGGTCGCGGGGATCTCGGTTTCGGGGCCGGCGGCCCGGCTGACGGAAGCCGCGGCGGCGCGGATCGGCGACGAGGTCGCGGCCGCCGCACGGCGGCTGTCCGAGGGCCTTGGCGCGCGCGGCGCGGAGTGACGGGTGGCCGAGTGACGGCCGGAGGGTGTGGGTCGGTGGTGACGTGGCGACGCCCCTTGCCGCGGCGCGCAGGGAAGCTAAACAGGCCAGTACAGCACAGGACAACGATCGCAGCATGCGCCTGACCGTCAACGGCCTTGCCCGGGACATCGACGCCGACCCCGAGATGCCGCTTCTCTGGGCCCTGCGGGACGTGCTGGGGCTGACCGGCACCAAGTTCGGCTGCGGCGTCGCCGCCTGCGGGGCCTGCACCGTGCATATCGACGGCGAGGCCGTCCGGGCCTGCCAGGTGCCCCTGGGCGAGGTATGGGGCGAGGTCACGACGATCGAGGGCCTTGGCACGGATGGCAGCCTGTCGATCCTCCAGGCAGCCTGGGTCGCGCAGCAGGCGGCGCAGTGCGGCTACTGCCAGCCCGGGCAGATCATGCAGGCGGCGGCGCTTCTGGCCGTGGTGCCCGACCCGACCGACGACGACATCGATGCCGCCATGGCCGGCAATCTCTGCCGCTGCGGCACCTACCCGCGGATCCGCGCCGCGATCCGGCAGGCGGCGGCCGACCTGCGGGAAGCGGGCTGATGGGGCGCGCGAGGCGGATCACGCGCCGCGCCTTCCTAGTTGCGACCGCCGCCGTGGCAGGCGGCGTCGGCTTCGGTGTCTGGAAGGCACGCGAGGTGCCGGCCAACCCGCTCGCGCCCGACGCGGGCGTGTCGCTGAACCCCTGGCTGATCGTCGATGGCGGCGGCGTGACCGTCGTGGTGCCGCGCGCCGAGATGGGCCAGGGCGTGCGGACCACGCTGGCGGCGCTGGTGGCCGAAGAGCTCGATGCCGACTTCGCCGCGATCCGGGTGATCCACGGCCCCCCGGCGCAAGCCTACTTCAACGGCGCGCTGATGGAGGCGGGGCTGCCCATGCCGAACTTCGCGCTGAGCGACCGCCAGCGCTGGATCGGCGCGCAGATGGCGGCGCTGCCCAAGGTGCTGTCGCTGCAGGTCACCGGCGGTTCGACCTCGACCGTGGACGCCTTCGAGAAGATGCGTCTTGCCGGCGCCACCGCGCGCGAGACCTTCAAGCTGGCGGCCGCCGCGCGGGCGGGGGCGGACACGGCACAACTGGCGACGGAGAACGGCGCGGTGCTGATGCCCGACGGGACCCGCCTGACCTATGTCGAGCTCGCCGCCGATGCCGCAAGGATCGAGCCGCCCGAGGTCATGCTGCGCGATCCGGGCCAGTGGCGGCTTCTGGGCCGGGCATTGCCGCGCACCGACATGGCCGAGAAGGTGACCGGCAGTGCCACCCGGCGCTGGCGATGCCGGGGGTGGAGCGGGTGATCGACCTCGGCACCGGAATCGCGGTCGTGGCGGCCACGACCTGGCACGCCTTCCGCGGGGCCGAGGCGGCGGCGGTGGAATGGGGGCCGGCCCCCTACCCCGACACCACCGCGGCGATCTTCGACCGCATTGCCGAGGCGTTCGACGACGCGCCGAACTCCACGCTGCGCGACGATGGCACCGTGCCCGCCCCGGCCGCGGACGACATCCTGGCCGAGTACCGCGTGCCTTTCCTGGCGCACGCGACGATGGAGCCCATGAACGCGACCGCGCTTCGGACCGAAGCGGGGCTCGAGCTCTGGTGCGGCAGCCAGGCCCCGGTGATGACGCGCGACCGCTGCGCCGAGGCAGTGGGCCTCGATCCCGAGGCGGTCACCGTCAACACGAC
>JALORM010000252.1 GCA_025458985.1 Paracoccaceae bacterium
TACGTCGGCAAGCACGGTTTCCCCTTCATCATCGCGGTGCGCGAGAACACCAAGGCCTCGATCCTCGACGCGTTCCGCCGCCGGATCGGCCAGGACACCGAGACCGAGTTCGCCGAGGCCTGCGGCCAGGTCGAACGCATCGCGCTGCACCGTCTGAAGGCGATCCTGCCATGAGCGACTATTTCGCCCCGACCGGCGGCCTGCCGCCGCAGACCGCGCTGCACACCGGCCGCGCGGTCTTCACCGAAGCCTACGCGGTGATCCCGCGCGGCGTCATGTCCGACATCGTGACGAGCCTCTTGCCGGGGTGGGAAGGGACGCGCGCCTGGATCATCGCCCGGCCGATGACGGGCTTTTCCGAGACGTTCTCGCACTACCTGATGGAGGTGGCGCCGGGCGGCGGGTCGTCGGCGCCCGAGCCCGAGGCGGGAGCCGAGGGGGTGATCTTCGTCACCCACGGGCTTCTGGCGGTGACGCTCGGCGGGTCGACCCACGATCTCGGCCCCGGCGGCTACGCCTATGCCCCGCCGGGGGCGCTGGGGCGCGTGGAAGCCCGGGGAAGCGAGCTCGCGCGGTTCCACTGGGTCCGCAAGCTCTACGAACCCGCGCCGGGGGTCGACGCCCCTGCCCCCTTCGTCGCCGACGAGAGCGCCATCGCCCCCCTCGCCATGCCGGGGACCGAGGGCCGCTGGGCCACGACGCGCTTCGTCGACCCCGCGGACCTGCGCCACGACATGCACGTCAACATCGTCACCTTCCAGCCCGGCGGGTTGATCCCCTTCGAAGAGACGCATGTGATGGAGCACGGGCTCTACGTGCTGGAGGGCAAGGCCGTCTATCGCCTCAACCGCGACTGGGTCGAGGTCGAGGCGGGCGACTACATGTGGCTGCGCGCCTTCTGCCCCCAGGCCTGCTACGCCGGCGGGCCGGGGCGGTTCCGCTACCTGCTCTACAAGGACGTCAACCGCCATGCGCGCCTGCGCGGTCCCGGAGCCTTCGGGCGATGAGGGCGCCCGGGGCGCTCCCGCCATGCGTCGATGCCTGCGGCATCTCCGCATCGTTGGGCCGGGCCTCGGCTGCGCCTCGGCAGGGGGCGCTGCCCCCGTCGCCTGCGGCGACTCCCCCGGAGTATTTCCGACAGAACGAAGGGGAAAGGGGCAGCAGGTCGGCCGGATGCGCGGGAGCACCGCGGTGAGGACGCTGCGCGCCGAGCCGCTGACGGCCGCCGCCTTCGCGCCCTTCGGCGAGGTGCTGGAGGCGCGGGGCGCGCCCGACCGGATCATCAACCAGGGCCTCTGCGGGCGGTTCCATGACCGGGCGGGCCTGGAGTTCGGGGCGGACGGCCGCGCCGGCATCAGCGTCTTCCTGGCCGAGCCGCGCGCCCTGCCCTATCGGCTCGAGATGGTCGAGCGCCACCCCGAGGGCAGCCAGGCTTTCCTGCCGATGACCGCGCACCCGTTCCTGGTGATCGTCTGCCCCGACGCGGGCGGCGCGCCCGGCACGCCCCGCGCCTTCCTGACCGACGGCGCGCAGGGCATCAACCTGCGCCGCGGCACCTGGCACGGCGTGCTGACCCCGCTGCACGCTCCGGGCCTTTTCGCGGTGGTCGACCGGATCGGGCCGGGCGCGAACCTCGAAGAGCACTGGTTCGACGCCCCTTGGGAGGTGACGGCGGGCTAGCGCCTCAGACCTCCACCTCGATGGCGACGCCCCTCGCCCGCGCGATCCCGACCGCCGCGGCGGCGACGGCGAGGTCCTGCAACCCCACGCCGGTCCCGTCGAAGAGCGTGATCTCGTCGGCCGAGGTCCGGCCCGGATGCGTGCCGTTCACCACCGCGCCGATCTGGACGATGTCGCGCTCGCCGATCAGCCCCGCAGCGACGGCATGCTGCGCCTCGCCGATGGTGACCGACTGCGCGACCTCGTCGCAGAAGACCGTGGCGCGGGCCAGAAGCGCGGCCTCGACCTCCTGCTTGCCTTTCGTGTCGGTGCCCATGCAGGCGAGGTGCGTGCCGGGGCGCACATGGGCATCCATCAGCGAGGGGGAGAAGGCCGAGGTGATCGTGATGATCACGTCCGCCTGCGCGCCGAGCTCGGCCAGCGACACCGCCTCGAACGGCAGGCCGAGCTCGGCGGCGGTCTGGCCCAGCTTCGGCAGCATCTCGGGGTGGTAGTTCCAGGCGACGACCTTCTCGAAGGGCCGCTGCCGCGCCGCCGCGCGCAGCTGGAAATGCGACTGGTGGCCGGCACCGACCATGCCGAGCACCTTCGCGTCCTTCCGCGCCAGGTGCTTGATCGACACCGACGAGGCCGCGGCGGTGCGCAGCGCGGTCAGCAGGTTGCCGCCCACCATCGCCGCGACCCGGCCGGTATCGGGATCGAACAGGAACACCGTCGACTGGTGGTTGATGATCCCGCGCTTCTCGATGTTGTTCGGCCAGTAGCCACCCGCCTTCAGTCCCAGCGCCCCGCCCGCCCGGTCGAAGCCGCCCTTGAAGCCGTAGAGCGCGTCCTCGTGCCCGATGGCCTCGCGCACCACGGGAAAGTTCCAGGCCGCGCCCGACGCCATGGCGGCGAACACGGCCTCGACCGCCTCGAAGGCAGCTTCGGGGGTGACGAGACCGGCGATCTCGCGCTCGGGGACGATGAACATGGCAGGGCTTCCCTCGACCACCCCGAAGCCTTCGGCCCCGGGCTTCTCTTGTTCGACAAATACTCCGGGGGCGGCGGGCGCCCGAACGGCGCCCGACGGGGGCAGAGCCCCCCTTTTGCTCAGTAGGCCTTGCCGCGGGCGCTGACCGGCCAGACCACCTCGACCTTGCCGCCCCTGACGCCGACATACCAGTCGTGGACGTTGCAGGTCGGGTCGCAGTGGCCGGGTACCAGCTTCAGCTTGTCGCCGACCTTCAGCACGCCCTGCATGTCCTCGACCACGCCGTGCTCGTCGGAGCATTTGACGTACTTGACGTCCGTCCGCCCGAAGACCACCGGCAGGCCGCTGTCGACCGACTGCGCCTTGAGGCCGGCATCGACGATGGCCTTCTGGGGCTTGGCGTGGCTCATCACGCTGGTCAGGATGAAGAGCGCGTTCTCCCATTCGCCCTGGTCGATCCGCTTGCCGTCCTTGTCGAGGATGCGGCCGTAGTCGGCGTCCATGAAAGCGTAGGAGCCGCACTGGAGCTCGTTGTAGACGCCGCTCGTCGATTCGAAATAGTAGCTGCCGGTGCCGCCGCCGCCGACGATGTCGCAGTCCAGCCCTTCGGCCTTCAGCGCGTCGACGGCGTCCTTCACCTGCGCCACGGCGATGTCGATCTTGGCCTTGCGGTCGTCGTAGCTGTCCATGTGCTGCATCGCGCCCTGATAGGCCTGGATGCCGCTGAATTTCAGCCCCGGCGCGGCGTCGATGGCCTTGGCGATCTCCACCACGGCGGCCGTCGTCGTCACCCCGCAGCGCCCCGCGCCGCAGTCGATCTCGACCAGACATTCGATCGTCGTGCCATGCTTCACGGCCGCCGCCGACAGGTCGGCCACGTTCGCCAGATCGTCCACGCAGACGATGGTTCGCGCGCCGAGCTTCGGCATCCGCGCCAGACGGTCGATCTTGGCCGGGTCGCGCACCTGGTTCGACACCAGCACGTCCTTGATCCCGCCGCGGGCGAAGACCTCGGCCTCGCTGACCTTCTGGCAGCAGACGCCGACGGCGCCGCCCAGACGTTCCTGCAGCTTCGCCACGTCGACGGACTTGTGCATCTTGCCGTGCACGCGGTGCCGCATCCCGTGCGCCTTGGCGTAATCGCCCATCTTGCGGATGTTGCGCTCGAGCGCGTCGAGGTCCAGCACCAGGCAGGGCGTCTGGATATCGCCCTCGTCCATGCCCGGCAGGGCCGGGATGTCGAAGCCCACTTCCAGCCCGTCGAATTGCGTCTGCTTGTTCATGGCGTCCTCCTCAGCCCTTCATCCAGGGCAGCTTGTCCAG
>JALORM010000253.1 GCA_025458985.1 Paracoccaceae bacterium
GGCACGATCGCGCCGTCCGGCGCGCGGCCCACCACATCGGTGAAGGTGCCGCCCCGGTCGACCCAGAAATCCCAGCGTCCTGCGGTATCGGTCATGCCCTGCCCCTGCGGTTGCGACGGGCCCGCGGCGCGCCTTCGGTCAGTGAGGCTTCGTTGACAAATTGCCGTTGAAACGTCAACCTCAGCCCGTCAAGGAGGCCCGGCGCGATGCCCTCTGATCCCGTCACCGGCACGCCGCCCGGCCCCCGCGAACCCGGCTTCGGCCCGGTCGTGTCCTCGGCGCATCTTGCCCGGCTGGGCCTGCCCGAACTCAGCGAGGTCGAATTCGCGCTGACGATGGGCAACCATGCCTTCCAGCGCTGGATCGTCCGATGCATGGCCGCTGCCGGGGCGCCCGGAATGTCGCCGCTCGAAGTGCTGATCCTGCATCTGGTGACCCACCGCGAGCGCCCCAAGACCCTGGCCGAGATCTGCCTGGTGCTGAACGTCGAGGACACGCACCTGGCGAGCTACGCGATCAAGAAGCTCGCCACCGCCGGGCTGGTCGCTTCGGGACGGACGGGCAAGGAAAAGACGGTTGCCGTGACCAAGGCGGGGGCGCAGCTCTGCGCCCGCTACGGCGAGGTGCGCGAGGTGCTTCTGGTGGGCGCGATGCGGCAGCTCGGCTACGACGCGGCAGAAGTCTCGCGTCTTGCGGCCCTGCTGCGGGCCCTGTCGGGAAGCTACGACCAGGCAGCACGGGCAGCCGCATCCCTGTGAGAGCGCTGGCCTTCGTCGCACGGAACGGGCGTCACGCGCTGGTCGCAGGGCTGGTCGCGGGCGTCCTGCTGCCGGGCGTCGCGTCCGCGCTTGCCGGCTGGATCGCGCCGCTGGTGGCGGTGTCGCTGTTCCTTGCGGTGCTCAGGATCGGCCCCGAGGGGCTGCGCGCAAGCCGGCGCGACGCGGGTCGCCTCGCCGCACGCGCCGTGCTGCTGCAATCGGCCCTGCCGCTGGCAGCGCTGGGGCTTCTGACAGCGCTGGACCTGGCCGGGCACCCGCTTGGCCTTGGCCTGGTGGTCATGCTGGCCGCAGCGCCGGTGACGGCAAGCCCGCACCTGGCGGTGATGATCGGCGCCGACCCCGGGCCGGCGCTGCGTCAGGTCGTGGCCGGCACGGCGCTTCTGCCGCTGACCGTGCTGCCGGTCTTCGCGATGCTGCCGGGCTTCGGGGATGCCGGCGGCGTCGGACGTGCGGTCGGCGGGCTTCTGCTGCTGATCGCGGGCGCCGGCGGGGCGGCCCTGGCGCTGCGCGCGACCCGTGTCGTGCAGCCGACGCCGGCCACGCTGACCGCCATCGACGCGCTTGCCGCGCTGACACTGGGGCTCGTGGTCGTGGGCATCATGGCGGCGGTGGGACCGGCCCTGCGCGCCGATCCTGCGCCGGTCGCGGCGGCCCTGGCGGTGGCCTTCGCGGCCAATGCCGCGCTCCAGGTCGGCGGCGCGGCCCTCGCCCGCCGGCTGGGCGCCGGACCCGCCGCGCCTGCCCTTGGCCTCGTGGCGGGCAACCGCAACCTGGCGCTGTTCCTTGGGGTGCTTCCGGTCGATGTCGCCGGCGCGCTGATGCTGTTCATCGGCTGCTACCAGATCCCGATGTACCTGACGCCGGTCCTGATGCGCCGGATCCTGAACCTGCGCACCGGGTGACGACAGCGGCGACGCCCGCTCAGGCTCAACCCGCCGACAGACCCGCCAGCGTAAGCTCGGCCCGAAGCCCGCCGAGCGCGCTGTCGCCAAGCGTCAGGCTCCCCCCATGGCTGCGGGCGACCTCGGAGGCGATCGCAAGCCCCAGCCCCGCTCCGCCGCCCCGGTCGTGGTTGCGTGCGGGGTCGAGCCGGGTGAAGGGCGCCAGCGCCTCCTCGCGCCGGTCGGCCGGGATGCCCGGCCCATCGTCCTCGACCGTGAAGGCGACCCCGCCGCCCTGCGGCGCGACGGCCAGCCTGACCCGGGTGCCGTGGCGCAGGGCGTTCTGCACCAGGTTCTCGACCGCCCGCTCGACCGCCCGCGCCCGCATCGGCACCGGCGCCTCGGCGCCGGGCGCCACCGCCAGATCGACCTCGCGCCCTACCCGCCCGGCATTTCCGGCGACCCGGCGGGCAAGGTCGGCCGGCACCGTCGGATCGGCCGCGCCCGTCCACTCGCCCCGGGCGTAGTCGAGGAAGGCGTCGACCATCTGCTCCATGTCGGCCACGTCGCGCGCCATGGCGCGCACGTCCTCGTCGTCGTCCATCAGCGACAGGCCCAGCTTCAGCCGGGTCAGCGGGGTGCGCAGGTCGTGGCTCACGCCCGACAGCAGCAGGGTGCGCTGCGCCCTGGCCTGTTCCAGACGCGCCCGCATGTCGAGAAATGCCCGCCCCGCCGCGCGGACCTCGGTCGCCCCGCGCAACCGGTAGGGCACGATCCGCCCGCGGCCGTAGGCCGATGCGGCCTCGCCCAGGCGGGCGATGGGGGTCAGCTGGTTCCGCAGGAACAGGTAGGCGACGACCGTCAGCAGGAACCCGGCAAGGACCATGATCACCAGCAGCTGGTGCGGATTCGAGGCCGAGACCCGGGCCCGGCGGAAGGTGATCTCGGCCGGGCCGTGCGGCGTGGCCGCGGCAAGGCGCACCAGCCCGGTATCGCCCGCCAGGTCGATCCCGCCCACGGCAGGCAGAACCTCGTGCAGCGTCCGCACGACGCTGCGCCCCGACAGGTCGTAGATCAGCCGCGCCTCGGCCACAGGGTCGCCCGGAAGCGTGACCGTGAAGCCAAGCGCCGCCCCGAGGGTTCCGCCGCGGGCCGCCGCCGCGCCGGGATCGGGGGCGGCGGCGATCTCGTCCAGAAGGTAGCCGAGCGGAATCGCGACGCTGCGGGTCATCTGCTCGGTCACGCGGTCGAAGTGCCGCTGGAGGAAGACGACCGACACGACCAGCTGCACCGCGACCACCGGCGCCAGCAGGATCAGCATGGCCCGCCCGTAGAGGCCGCGCGGCAGGAAGCGTTTGAGCCAGCGGAAGAACATGCGCTAAGGCTAGCCGCGGGCCGGAACGGACGGAAGGGCGATGATCGCGGGAGTGGTGGAAGAGGTCGGCTCGGCCGGGATGCGCGTCCGGCGGGTGACGGCGCCGAACCCCTCGGCCCTGACCGGTGCCGGCACCAACAGCTACATCCTGGGCGAGGGCCGCGTCGCGGTGATCGACCCCGGGCCCGCCATGGCCGCGCACTTCTCGGCCCTGACCGGTGCTCTCGCCCCGCATGAGCGGGTCGCCGCCATCCTCGTGACCCATGCGCACCTTGACCACTCGGCCCTTGCGCTCGCGCTGGCACGGGCGACCGGCGCGCCGGTCCATGCCGCCGGCCGCGCCGACGAAGGCCGCAGCGCTCAGATGGCGAAGCTTGCCGCGACCGGCCTTGCCGGCGGAGGCGAGGGGCTCGACCTTGCCTTCGTACCCGACATCCGGCTTGCCGACGGCGCCGCGCTGTCGGGCGACGGATGGCATGTCGCGGCCGTCGCGACCCCGGGGCACCTGCCGACGCACCTGTGCTTCGACGCGGGCGAGGTGCTGTTCTCGGGCGACCACGTGATGGGCTGGTCGACCAGCATCGTCTCGCCGCCCGATGGCGACATGGCCGCCTACATGGCGTCGCTCGCGCGGCTGCAGTCCTGCGGCGCGGCCCGGTTCCTGCCCGGCCACGGTGCGGCGATCGGAGAACCGCTGGCGCGGGTCGCCGAACTTGCGGCGCACCGCCGCGCCCGCGAGGCGGCGATCCTGGCCGCGCTCGGGCCGCGGGGGCGGACGGCTGCCGAGGTAGCGGCCGCCGTCTATACCGACGTGCCGCCCACCCTTCTTCCTGCCGCCGAACGCAACGTGCTTGCGCACCTGATCGACCTCGAGGGCCGCGGACTTGCCGTCACGGACGACGCGCCGGGCACCGCCGCACGCTACCGGCCGGGATGAGAACCGCGCACGGTGGATGCGAAACCCCACCGGCCGCCACCCCGGCCACTGCCGCACCAATACCCTCTGGACGCCCCCGGACCGTCTTGCTATATGCCCCGTCG
>JALORM010000254.1 GCA_025458985.1 Paracoccaceae bacterium
CTTCAACACCCTGACGGTGACGATCCCGGCGACCATCATCCCGATCCTGGTCGCGGCCTTCGCGGCCTATGCGCTCGCCTGGATGGACTTTCCCGGCCGGGCGCTGCTGATCGCCGCGGTCGTGGGCCTGCTGGTCGTGCCCCTGCAGCTGGCGCTGATCCCGCTGCTTCAGTTGCACGGGTTAATGGCAGAACTTGCGGTGGTGTCATTGGGCGTTCCCGATCCCGCCGATGCCAGAAGGCTTGCAGAGGTCAACTGGCTGGGCGCGCTTCTCGGCTTCGAGGCAAATGACACGGTGCCGGCCAAAGGTTACATAGGCGTCTGGCTGGCCCATACCGGGTTCGGCCTGCCCCTGGCGATCTACCTCTTGCGCAACTACATGGTCGGCCTGCCGCGCGACATCATCGAGAATGCCAAGGTCGACGGCGCGACCGACTTCCAGATCTTCACCAAGATCATCCTGCCGCTGTCGTTCCCGGCGCTGGCCTCGTTCGCGATCTTCCAGTTCCTCCGACGCGACCGGCGACACCACGGTGATGACCAAGCAGATCGTCGAGCTTCTGGGCACCCGCGGCGGCAACTGGGAGATCCTGGCCACCGCCGCCTTCGTGTCGATCGCGGTGCCGCTGGTCGTGTTCTTCGCGATGCAGCGCTACCTGGTGCGCGGCCTCTTGGCCGGCTCGGTGAAATAGGGAAATGTCGTACATGCTGCCGATCGCCGAAACCCAGAGCGGGCCGGTCCTGGCACCGGATCCCGACTGGTGGCGCGGCGCGGTGATCTACCAGATCTATCCGCGCAGCTTCCAGGATTCGAACCACGACGGGATCGGCGACCTGGCCGGCATCATCCACCGCCTGTCGCATGTCGCCTCGCTTGGCGTCGACGCGATCTGGATCTCGCCCTTCTTCCGCTCGCCCATGCTCGACTTCGGCTATGACGTCAGCGACTACCGCGACGTCGACCCGATGTTCGGCAGCCTCGGCGATTTCGACGCGCTGGTGCAGCGCGCGCACGAGCTGGGCCTCAGGGTGCTGATCGACCTCGTGCTCAGCCATACCTCGGACCAGCACCCCTGGTTCAAGGAAAGCCGCTCCAGCCGCGACAACGCCAAGGCCGACTGGTACGTCTGGGCCGACCCCAAGCCCGACGGCACGCCGCCCAACAACTGGCTCAGCATCTTCGGCGGGTCGGCCTGGCAGTGGGACGGCGAGAGGATGCAATACTACCTGCACAACTTCCTCAAGCAGCAGCCGGACCTGAACTTCCACTGCCCCGAGGTGCAGGAGGAGCTTCTGGCCGTCGCCCGCTACTGGCTCGACCGGGGGGTGGACGGGTTCCGCCTGGATACAATCAACTTCTACGTCCACGACAAGGAACTGCGGTCCAACCCGGCGCTTCCGCCCGACAAGCGCAGCGACAAGATCGCGCCGTCGGTCAATCCCTACAACTGGCAGGAACACCTCTACGACAAGAACCGCCCCGAGAACCTGGATTTCCTGCGCCGCCTGCGGGCGGTGATGGACGAATACCCCGCCATCACCGCGGTGGGCGAGGTCGGCGACGACCAGATCGGGCTCGAGATCCAGGCCCAGTACACCTCGGGCGGCGACAAGATGCACATGTGCTACGGCTTCGACTTCCTGTCGCCGGTGCCGCCGACCGGGACCCGGTTCAAGGAGGTGCTTGACCGATACGACGCGGTGGTGGGCGATGGCTGGGCCTGCTGGGCGTTCTCGAACCACGACGTGGTGCGCCACGCCACGCGCTGGAACCTCGGAGAGGAGGCGACCCGCCTCTATGCCGCGCTGCTCCTGACGCTGAAGGGCACGGTTTGCCTTTATCAGGGCGAAGAGCTTGGCCTGACCGAGGCCTATGTGGCCTTCGAGGACCTGCGCGATCCCTACGGGATCGAGTTCTGGCCCAAGTTCCGCGGCCGCGACGGATGCCGGACGCCGATCCCCTGGGTTCAGGACAACGCCAATGGCGGGTTCTCGGACGCCAAGCCCTGGCTGCCGGTCGCGGTGGAGCATCTCGAGCGCGCCGTGGCGCGGCAGGACCGCGAAGAAGGGTCCACGCTGGCCTTCTACCGCTCCATGCTGGCCTTCCGGAAGGCGCATCCGGTCCTGGCAAAGGGAAGCCTGAGTATTGTCGAGGCGCGCGAGGACTACCTCGGCCTCGTCCGCGACGACGGGACGAACCGGCTCTTCGCCGCGTTCAACCTTTCGGACGCGCCCCTGGCGGCGACGCTTCCGCAGGGAACATGGCGGCAGGACAGGGGGGCGCCGTTCCAGGCGTCGATGGAGGGGGCGGGGGCGACGCTGCCGGCGTGGCAGGCGCTCTATGCGGTGGGCGACAGGGACTAGGGGAGAAGCGAGATGGCCGGACTGAAGCTGACGGACGTCGCCAAGGCCTATGGCGAGGTCAAGGTTCTGTCGAACATCAACCTCGACATCAAGGCGGGCGAGCTGATCGTCTTCGTGGGGCCCTCGGGCTGCGGCAAGTCCACGCTTCTGCGGATGATCGCGGGGCTCGAGAAGATCACCGGCGGGACGCTCGAGATCGACGGCGAGAGGGTCAACGACGTGCCCCCCGCCCAGCGCGGCATCGCGATGGTGTTCCAGTCCTACGCGCTCTATCCGCACATGACGGTGCGCGACAACATGAGCTTCGCGCTGAAGCTGGCCAAGAAAAGTCAGGCCGAGATCGACGCGGCGGTGGCGAAGGCCGCCAAGATCCTCCAGCTTACCCCCTATCTCGACCGCCTGCCCAAGGCCCTGTCGGGCGGGCAGCGCCAGCGTGTCGCCATCGGGCGCAGCATCGTGCGCGATCCGAAGGTGTATCTGTTCGACGAGCCGCTGTCGAACCTCGATGCGGCGCTGCGCGTCGCCACCCGGATCGAGATCGCCCAGCTGAAGGAGGCGATGCCCGACCGGACGATGATCTACGTCACCCACGACCAGGTCGAGGCAATGACGCTGGCCAGCCGCATCGTGGTGCTGGCGGGCGGAGGGATCAGCCAGGTCGGCTCGCCGCTCGAGCTTTACGAGCGGCCCGAGAACGAATTCGTGGCGCAGTTCATCGGGTCGCCCGCCATGAACCTCTTCGAGGGCGAGATCACCGGCACCGGTAGTTCGACCGCCCTCCGCCTCAAGGGGGGCGGAAGCGCAGTGTCGGTGGTGCCGACCCAGGGCGGCGAGAACGGCCTGCTCGTCAAGGTCGGCGTGCGTCCCGAGGACCTGATGCCCACCGAGGGCGCAGACTACCTCTACCAGGGCACGGTCGACTACACCGAGGCGCTGGGCGAGGTAACGCTGCTTTACTTCCACACCGAAGGCGACGCGCCCCCGGTGATCGCGAAGCTGCCCGGCATCCATGCCGACCTGCGCGGCCGGAACGTCCGGCTGACGGCCGATCCGCGCAAGGTTCACCTGTTCGCGAACGGCCGGTCGCTGCTTTACCGCTAGGGCAGATTTGGTTTTCGCCTGCCCCCGCGCCGCCGCTCCGGCGGACCGCGGAACCGTCGCCTGCGCCCGCGCGTTCTAGCCTCCGTAGCCCGGACGCCGCGTGCAGCCTTCCCTTGCGCGCCATCGTCCGGGCGCCGCAAGAGGAGACGACAGATGAACACGCTGAAGATGCTGATGCTGGGCTCCGCGGTCGCACTTGTGCCGATGGCGGCCGCGGCGGCGGATCCTGAATACTCGGAAATCGACGTGACGGTCGAACTGGCCGCCGCCGACGGCGCGAATGCTCTCGATTTCTGGCCGACGCTCGAAGCCGATGTCGAGGGCCGTCTGGCGCAGGCCCTGGCCGACCAGACGACGACCGAGCCGAACCAGTCCCGTCTGGTGGTGACCATCGACGAAGTAAGCGTCGACGGCAACGCGCTGCTGGTCGGCGGCGGTGAATTCAACACGCTCGACGGCACCGTCGCGCTCTACCCGCCGCTGCCGGGGCCACAATCCGACGGCGGTGATGCCGACCTCGCCCCGACCACCGCGTCGGCCGGCGTCTATGCGGTGCTCGGCGCGCCGGACCCGATGCCCGACCCGGGCGAGCGGGTTCTTCTCTTGGCGCCGAGCGACGAGGTCGTCTACGAAGCCATGCTCGACAAGTTCGTCGAAGTCGTGCTGCAGCGCGTCGAGGCGATGTAGCACGCGGCCGGTCGAGGACCGGAAGGGCCCCCGTCCCGGGGCCCTTTCGTCATTCGGCGGCGATCTTGATCACCGGCTCCATCTGGTCGAGGATCTCGCGCGGCAGGTGGCACTTGATCTGGTGGCCCTCGGCAAGGGTAACCATCGGCGGCACCTCGCGGTCGCACAGGTTGCCCGGAACCTTCGCCCTCCAGCACGATCCGCTTCTTCTCGACATGGGTGTCGGCGATCGGCACCGCCGACAGCAGCGCCTCGGTATAGGGGTGATAGGGGGGCGAGAAGACCTGATCGGTCGAGCCGATCTCGACCACGTGGCCGAGGTACATGACCATAACCCGGTCGCTGAGGTAGCGCACGATCGACAGGTCGTGGGAAATGAACAGAAGCGTCGTGCGGTTCTTGCGCTGGATCTCCATCAGGAGGTCGGTGACAGCCGCCTGCACCGACACGTCGAGCGCCGAAACCGGTTCGTCCGCCACCACGATCTTCGCGCCGCCCGCGAAGGCGCGCGCGATGCCGACGCGCTGCTTCTGCCCGCCCGACAGCTGGCGCGGCATCCGTTCGGCGAAGGCGCGCGGAAGCTTCACGAGGTCGAGGAGGTCGAGCAGTTCCAGCATGCGGTTGCGGCGTTCCTCGTCCGAGTTGCCTTCGCCGAAGATCTCCAGCGCGCGGATGATCTGGCGCCCGACCGTCATCGAGGGGTTCAGCGTGTCGAACGGGTTCTGGAAGACCATCTGCACCGACGATACGGTGTCGGTCGACCGCTGTTCGATGGGGATGTCCTGGATGTCCTGGTTGTAAAGCAGGATCTGCCCCGAGGTCGCGGTCTCAAGGCCCATCAGCACCTTGGCGAAGGTGGACTTGCCGCAGCCCGACTCACCCACGATCGCCAGCGTCTCACCCTCGCGTGCCTCGAAGCTCAGCGTCTCGTTGGCCTTGACCACCTTGGTGTCGCCGCCGCCGAAGAGGCCGCCCGAAACCTTGTAGTACTTCCGGAGGTCATCCATCTTCAGGACCACGTCGCCCACCGGCAGCTTTTCTGTCGTCTTCGCGGCCTTGGGCGGCAGGGTCCAGTCGATCTCGGCAAAGCGCAGGCAGCGC
>JALORM010000255.1 GCA_025458985.1 Paracoccaceae bacterium
CCGAAGGGATGGTCGAGGTGCAGGTGCGCGATCTTCTTGCCGGCCAGCGTCGACAGGTCGCCGCCCGAGATGTGCGACAGGATCATGTACATCCCGTCCCAGTACGAGGCCGGCGGGTTGAAGGCCCACTGGAAGGTCTTGCCGTCGGACATGGGCGAGAAGCCGTAGCCCGGCGCCAGGATCGGGATCTGGTCGACGTTGGTCTTGGGCAGCACCTGCAGCGTGATGCCGGTCGACCAGGGCTGCGTCACGAGCGCCTGCGCCTTGGTCTTCTCGTAGCACTCGACGCCCTTCTCGGTGTTGTAGCCGGTCTCGCATTCCTCGAAGTTGACCGGCAGGCCGCCGATGCCGCCATCGCGGGCGTTCAGCATCAGCATGTAGTCGCGCTGCCCGTTCATCAGCGGGATGCCGGTCGCCGCGAAGGGACCGGTCCGGTAGCTGAGGTTCGGGGTGTAGAGCTCCTGCGCGGCGGCCGTGCCGGCCACGAGGCCGGCGAGCGCCCCGGCGAGGGCAAGTCTGGTCCAGAGTTTCACGTCAGTCCTCCCATGGTCTTTTGTGCGTTTCGGTCGTCTTGGTCGGGCCCTAGTGCGGGAAGGGCCAGAGCATCAGTTTCTCGCGGATGAGCTGCCAGAGGCGCGCAAGCCCGTGCGGCTCGACGATCAGGAAGAAGATGATCAGGCAGCCCACGATGATGACGTTCACATGCTCGACCGTCGCCGACTTGATCGTCAGGCCCAGCGCGTCGGGCACGGTGTTCAGAAGGACCGGCAGCGCCACGATCAGGATCGCGCCGAGGTAGTTGCCGAGGATCGAGCCGAGGCCGCCGATGATGGCGATGAAGAGCACGCGGAACGACAGGTCGATGTCGAAGAGGTTGGGCTCGGCCGCGCCGCGCCACATGAAGACGAACAGCGCCCCGGCCACGCCGACGATGTAGGACGAGATCGCGAAGGCATAGAGCTTGGCCTTCATCAGGTTGATCCCGATCAGCTCGGCCGCGATGTCCATGTCGCGCACGGCCTTCCACGTCCGCCCGGCCGACCCCCGCGTCAGGTTGATCGCGACAAGGGTCAGGAGCGTGACGATGCCGAGGACGAAGTAGTACTGCGCCGTCGAGGTGGCGAGCGGGCCGGCCACCCAGATCCCGAACATCTCGACGTTCGGCACCTGGATCGCGCCCGAGGCGTTGTAGTTGTAGAGCCAGCCCCATTTTTCGAAGAGCCACACCAGGAAGAACTGCGCGGCGAGCGTCGCGATGGCAAGGTAGAAGCCCTTGATCCGCAAGCTGGGCAGGCCGAAGAGAACGCCGACCGCGGCCGAGAACAGGCCCGACAGCAGCACCGCCACGGCCATGTTGATCTCGGGGAAGATCGTGATCAGCTTGTAGCACGCATAGGCCCCGACCCCCATGAACGCCCCGGTGCCGAGGCTGAGCTGCCCGGCGTAGCCGGTCAGGATGTTGAGCCCGAGCGCGGCCAGCGCATAGATCAGGACCGGGATCAGCAGCGTCTGGTAAGCGAATTCCGAGGCCGTCAGCGGCAGGACGGCCCAGGCGAAGATCAGGATGATGCCCAGCAGGAACGCGTCCTGCCTGACCGGGAACAGCGCCTGATCGGCCCGGTAGCTGGTCTTGAACTGGCCTGCGGTGCGGTAGAGCATCAGGGCGCCTCCCCGATGTCGTCGGCGGGGTAGGCCCGTGGCAGGCGGGGCGCGTAGCCCGTGGCCTCGGAATGGCGGACAAGCCAGAGCCAGGTCCAGAGCCCGGCGCCCGCGCCGAGGGCGGCAAGGATCAGGGCGGTCAGGGTCTGGCCGTCATGCTCGGCCGTCAGCGCGAGGTAGCCGAAGGCCCAGAACCCCGACCAGACGACGACATTCAGGATCGCGATCAGCTTGGCCATGGCTCACACCCTTTCGATGATCTTTTCGCCGAACAGGCCCTGCGGCCGGAACAGGAGCACGACGAGGGCCAGCACGTAGGCGAACCAGGCCTCGGTCGACCCGCCCAGCAGCGGCTGGCCCCAGTAGATCTCGAAGAGCTTCTCCAAGACCCCGATCATCAGCCCGCCGACGATGGCCCCGGTGATCGATTCGAGGCCCCCCAGCATCAGCACCGGCAGCGCCTTCAGCGCGATGATCTCGAGCGCGAAGGACACGCCCGCGCGGCTGCCCCAGGCGATGCCCGTCATCAGCGCGATGATGCCGGCCACGAACCACACCAGCACCCAGATCGTCGTCAGCGATATGCCGACCGACACCGCCGCCTGGTGGTCGTCGCCCAGGGCCCGGATCGCCCGGCCCATGCGCGAGTAGTTGAGGAAGGCAAGCAGCGCCCCGACCATGGCGACAGCGCCGATCACCACGGTGATGTCGCGCGCCTCCATCAGCATGAAGCCGCCCCAGGGGTTCAGCTCGACCGAGCCCGACGGGATGCCGAGCTCGCGCGCGATCATCACCTTGTTCTCGCCGCCGAAGATGATCTCGCCGGTCCCGACCAGCACCAGCGTGATGCCGATGGTCGCCATGAAGAGGATGATGTCGGGCTGCCCGATCAGCGGGCGCAGCACCACGCGTTCGATCGTGACGGCAAGGCCGAACATCACCACAAGCGTGCCGCCGAAGGCGACCCAGGCGGGCAGGCCCGCCGCGTGGAGCCCGACCAGCGTCAGCGCCGCGAAGACGACCATGATGCCTTGCGCGAAGTTGAAGATGCGCGACGAGCGGAAGATCAGCACGAAGCCGAGCGCGATGAGCGCATAGAGAATGCCCGAAACGAGGCCTTCCCAGATCACCTGCAGCAGGAAATCGGGCGCGCCGACCATGTCGGCGAAGGGATCGACGAAGATCCTGCCCAGAAGCTCCATGCTCTTTCCCCCCTCAGTCGTGGGCCACGCCCAGGTAGGCGTCGATCACGGCAGGGTTGGCGCGCACTTCGGACGGCGTGCCGTCGCCGATCTTCTTGCCGTAGTCCATCACCACCACCCGGTCGGACAGGTCCATGACCACGCCCATGTCATGTTCGATCAGCACGATGGTCGTGCCGAACTCGTCGTTCACGTCGAGGACGAAGCGGCACATGTCCTCCTTCTCCTCGACGTTCATGCCCGCCATCGGCTCGTCGAGCAGCAGCAGCATCGGCTCGGCCGCCAGCGCGCGGGCCAGTTCCACCCGCTTCTTGAGTCCGTAGGGCAGGCGGCCCACGGGCGTCTTGCGGATGTGCTGGATCTCGAGGAAGTCGATGATCTTCTCGACGCGCTCGCGGTTCGCGATCTCTTCCCGCTCGGCCGCGCCCCACCAGATCGCCTGGCTGAGGAGCGAGGCCTTCATGTGCGTCAGCCGCCCGGTCATGATGTTGTCCAGAACGCTCATCCCGTCGAAGAGCGCGATGTTCTGGAAGGTGCGCGCGACGCCCTGGCGGGCGACCTCGTAGGGCTTCATCGCCGGCCGCTTCGCGCCCCGGAACCAGACCTCGCCCACCTGCGGGTGATAGAAGCCCGAGATCACGTTCAGCATCGAGGACTTGCCCGCGCCGTTCGGCCCGATGATCGCGCGGATTTCCCCCTCGCGGATGTCGAAGCTGATGTCCTTGATCGCCTCGACGCCGCCGAAGCGGAGAGTGATGTTGCGCAGTTCCATCAGGACGCCGCCGATCTGGCGGCCGTCGGGGGTGGTGTAGGGGGCGGGGGTGTCCTTCATGCGCGGGCCCCCACGAACTTGGCCAACGGGTAGGTCAACAGAAATCCACCCATGGCGGCGAGGGTTCTCAGTTCACCCATGCCATATGGCCAAAGGGTGAGATGCCAGGTCAGGCCCATCGCGGTTCCGAGCGTTGCGCCGACCCAAAGGGATGCCGTTCGGACCGACCGCCGTGCGACGAGCAGCGTGGCACCAATCCAGACCAGCGTCATCACGACAGCAATAGCCAACCCGCTCATTCCGCCGCCATCCTCTG
>JALORM010000256.1 GCA_025458985.1 Paracoccaceae bacterium
TCCAGCCCCTCGGCATCCTCGGCGCACATCAGTTCCACCGCATGGCCCGCGTCCGCCAGCCGGTCGGCGGCGAAACGGGCGATCTTGCGGGTCTGGCCCTCGGTCGTGGCATAGGCGATGAGGATCTTCATGGCGGCCTTCCTTGCTGTCGGGGACGAGCCTGCCCCAAGGGCGTCCCGCTGCGCCATGACCTCGGTCAACCGGGGCCGTCGTCCCGCGCATAGTCCGTGATGCTCACGTAGTCCTTCCGCGGGCCGCTCACCCGCCACGTCGCCCGCCAGCGCGGCCAGTCGGCGAAGTCGTAGCGCACACGGTAGAAATCGGGGGCGCAGGTGTGGTCGGCCTCGGCGACGGCTCCCAGCGCAAAGCTGTGGAACGGCCGGCCGTCGGCATGGTCGACGGCGATCCGCCCGGCCCCGTCCTGCCGCCAGAGGTAGGTCCGGAAGGCCTCGAGCGGCGGCTGCCCGGCATAGGTCAGGCGGCCCCGCTCTTCGCAGAGCAGGCCGGTCCCGGCGGCCCGGAACTCTGCGACCCCGGCCAACCGGCCTTCGACGCCGGCCCGCGCGTCGTCGATCCGGCGCGTCAGCCGCCAGCGTCCGAGGAAGTCCGTCAGCCGCTCGGGTCCCATCCGCCCCCCGCTTGCCCCTGTCCGGCCCGCAGTCTAGGAGACGCCCGTTCCCCAAGGAAAGGCCCGGACCATGATCCCCCGCTATTCCCGCCCCGAGATGGTCGCGATCTGGTCGCCCGAGACCCGATTCCGCATCTGGTTCGAGATCGAGGCCCATGCGGGCGACGCGATGGCCGCGCTGGGGACGATTCCGAAGTCGAACGCCGAGGCGGTGTGGAAGGCAAGGAACGTGGCCTTCGACGTGGCCCGGATCGACGAGATCGAGAGGGTGACGAAACACGACGTCATCGCCTTCCTGACCCATCTGGCCGAGATCGTGGGCGCCGATGCCGCGCGGTTCGTGCACCAGGGGATGACCTCGTCGGACGTGCTCGACACCACGCTGAACGTGCAGCTTGCCCGCGCCGCGGACATCCTGCTGTCCGACCTCGACGCGCTGCTGGCGGCGCTGAGGCGGCGCGCCTTCGAACACAAGCTGACTCCCCGGATCGGCCGCAGCCACGGCATCCATGCCGAGCCGACCACCATGGGCCTGACCTTCGCCCGCTTCCACGCCGAGATGGCGCGCAACCGCGCGCGCCTGGCCCGCGCCCGCGAGGACATCGCGACCGGCGCGATCTCGGGTGCGGTCGGGACCTTCGCCAACATCGACCCCCGCGTGGAAGAACACGTCTGCGCGCAGATGGGCCTGAGGCCCGAACCGATCAGCACGCAGGTCATCCCCCGCGACCGGCATGCGATGTTCTTCGCGACCCTCGCCGTGATCGCCTCGTCGGTCGAGAACCTCGCGACCGAGATCCGCCACATGCAGCGCACCGAGGTGCTGGAGGCCGAGGAGTACTTCTCGCCCGGGCAGAAGGGGTCCTCGGCGATGCCGCACAAGAGGAACCCGGTCTTGACCGAGAACCTGACGGGCCTGGCCCGGATGGTCCGGTCAATGGCGATCCCTGCGCTGGAGAACGTGGCGCTCTGGCACGAGCGCGACATCTCGCACAGCTCGGTCGAGCGGATGATCGGCCCCGACGCCACCGTGACGCTCGACTTCGCGCTGGCGCGGCTGACGGGCGTGATCGAGAACCTGGTGGTCTACCCCGAGAACATGCAGCGCAACCTCGACCGGCTGGGCGGGCTCGTGCATTCGCAGCGCGTGCTGCTGGCGCTGACCCAGAAGGGCGTGAGCCGCGAAGGCGCCTATGCCCTGGTGCAGCGCAACGCGATGAAGGTCTGGGAACAGGGCGCCGACTTCATGGCCGAACTGAAGGCCGATCCGGACGTGCGCGCCGTGCTGAGCGAGGCAGAGATCGAAGAGAAGTTCGACCTGGGCTATCACCTCAAGCATGTCGACACGATCTTTGCCCGCGTCTTCGGCGAAGGCTGAACCGTCACGAAACCGCGCTATCTTGCGGCCATCACCGGAGGATGTCCCATGCCGCGCCGCGCTGTCCTGCTTGCCGTCCTCAGTCTCGCGCCGCTGCCCGCGCTTGCGATCCTCGACGAGGACGAGCCGCCGCCCGCGCCGACGCCCACCACGACGGTCTGCGCCGAAGGCTACGTGTGGGATGCGCAGAAGGGCCGCTGCGTCGCGCCCGAGAACAGCGGGCTTTCCGACGACGCCCTGTTCCGCGCGGCGCGCGAGCTGGCCCATGCCGGCCGGTACGACGCGGCGATCCGCGTGGCGCTTGCCATGGCCGAGCCCGAGGGCGACCTTGCCCTGACCGTTCTGGGCTTCGCCCACCGCAAGGCGGGGCGCGTGGCGCTTGGCATGGCGTTCTATGACCGCGCCATCGCGCGGAACCCCGGCAACCTCATGGCGCGGTCCTACAAGGGCATGGCCCATGTCGAGGCGGGCGAGCCCGACCTCGCCCGCGCCGAGCTTGCCGAGATCGAGGCGCGCGGCGGCGCCGGTGGCTGGCCCGCCGAAGCGCTGTCGGCCGCACTTCGGGCCGGCGCGGGCTTCGTGTACTGAGCGGCACCCCGCAGGAACGGCGCATCAGGCCCTCTTGCCGCGGCGCGAATCGTGCTACCTTCCCCCGCAGCACGACGCCAAGCCCCGAGGAGACTCTGCCGATGCTGAAGACCGTTCTCGTCGCCGCCGTCCTGTCCACCGCCCCGCTCGCGGCCGCTGCCGCCTGCTCCGGCGACGGCAAGCAGAGCGCCACCAACTGCGCCGCCGGCCAGACCTGGGATGCGACGACGCAGGCCTGCGTCGACACCAGCGCCTGACGCACGGGCGCTAAGCGCGCCTTAACCGCCGCGCATGCAGTCTGCCCCCGACCAGAACGGGCAGACAGCATGTTGCACGACCTTTCCCAGACGTCCTTTGCCGCCGGCCCGCCCGCAGTGGCCGGCCACGCCGAAGTCGCCCTGACACGCAGGCAGAAAGCGGCCGTCATCGTCCGCCTTCTTGTGGCGCAGGGCGAGCAGGTTCCCCTCACCGCCCTGTCCGAAGAACACCAGGCCGACCTGACCGAAGCCATCGCGACGATGCGGGCGGTCAGCCGCAGCACGCTGCGCGCCGTGGTCGAGGAATTCCTGGGCGAGCTCGATTCGGTCGGGCTGTCGTTCCCTGGCGGGATCGACGCAGCCCTCGACGCGCTTGACGGCCATCTCAGTGCCGCCACCGTCAGCCGGCTGCGCCGCCGGGCGATGGCCGAGGGCGCGGGCGACCCCTGGGCCCGGATCGCCGGCCTGGGGACGGACGCGCTGCTCGGCGCGCTCCAGTCCGAAAGCATCGAGGTCGGCGCGGTTCTCCTGTCGAAGCTGTCGGTCGCGCGCTCGGCCGAACTGCTTGGCAAGCTTCCGGGCGAACGCGCCCGGCGCCTGGCCCATGCGATCGCCGAGGTCGGCCGGATCACCCCCGCGAACGTGCGCCGCATCGGCCTCGCCCTGCTCGACACGCTCGAATCCGTGCCCGAACAGGCGTTCGAGACGACACCGGTCGAACGGGTCGGCGCGATTCTCAACTATTCGCCCGCGGCGACGCGGGACGACGTTCTCGAAGGGCTGGAACAGGAGGATGCCGCCTTCGCGGCCGAGGTGCGCAAGGCGATCTTCACCTTCGCCGACATCCCGGCCCGGATCGACCCGCGCGACGTGCCGAAGATCGCCAAGGAATGCGATGCGGCGGCCTTCACCACCGCATTGGCCGCGGCGACCGCCGCCGGCGGGCCGATGCAGGAGGTGGCCGAATTCCTGCTGGGCGCGATGTCCCAGCGCATGGCCGCGCAGCTGCGCGACGAGGTCGCCGACCGCGGCAGCGTCAAGGACAAGGACGGCGAGGCCGCGATGGGCACCGTCGTGGCCGCGATCCGCGAGCT
>JALORM010000257.1 GCA_025458985.1 Paracoccaceae bacterium
AGGTCGGGGCGCACCGCCTCCATCGCGGCGCAGTCGTCCTCGAGGCTGGCGCGGAATTTCACCTTCACCCCGCGCGTCTCCAGCCACTCCCTGTCGGCCTCGCTCGCCTTTGTCTTCGGGCAGGCGGTGCCGACATAGGGCACCTCGGCGCCGCTTTCGATCAGCAGGCGGGCGACAAGAAGTTCCGACCCCTCGTAGCCGGACAGCGTGATCGTGCCCCGGATCGGGGCGGCCTTCAGCGCGGCGTCGATGGCGGGCAGGAACGCGTTCTGCGCCGCCGCGATCCGCTCGGGCGCAACGCCGGCCGCGCCGCCGATCGCGGCAAGCCAGGCCGCCGTCCCGTCGCGCCCGACCGGGGCCGATCCGACGACCGGACGCCCGGCGGCCTCGAACTCCCGCGTCGTGGCGGTGTAGAACGGGTGGATCGCGGCGCAGACCCTCGAATCGAGCGCGGCATAGAGCTCGCGCCATTCGCGGCACGGCACGACCGGCCCGGCCGCAAGCCCCATCGGCGCCAGCATCGCGCCCAGCATCACCGGGTCGGCGGGGAACATCTCGCCCAGGAAGCTGACCGTCGGCCGGTCGGCCCGGCCGCCCGCCGGCGCCTGCACCGGCCCGGCCTCGATCTCGGCGCGGGCATAGGCCAGCATCGCGCCCGCGAGCACGTCCTTCGCCTCGGCATGGGTGGGCACGCCGAAGCCCGGCACGTCGATCCCGACGACGCGTACACCGTTGATCTCGGACGGCAGCAGCTTCAGGGGCACGCCCGACGCGGTCGGGACACAGAGGTTCGTCACCACCACCGCGTCATAGCGCAGCGGATCGGCCAGCTCGTGGACCGCGTCGCGGATGTCCTCGAACAGCTTGCCCGTCACCAGCGTCTCGGAGTTGAAGGGCACATAGCCGACGCTGCGCCGCGCGCCGTAGAAGTGCGACACGAAGGTCAGCCCGTAGACGCAGCAGGCCGACCCGCTCAGCACGGTCGCGACCCGCCGCATCCTGAGACCGACGCGCAGCGACCCGAAGGCCGGGCACATCGACTGCGGCTTGTCGTGAGGCCCTTGCGGATAGTCGGCGGCGTACCGGTCGAGAATGTCGGACTTGCCCGCCGCCCGCGCGGCTGCCTCCATCTCGGCGGCTCCCGCATGGCAGCCCATGCCGTCGCCGCCCGCAGGCAGCCCGGCCTCGGGGTCGCGCGCAGAGCCCGCGATCACCTCGGCCTCGTGGGCGCGGTCGTATCTGACCTCGTCGGTCATGCGGCCTCCACCCGGGCGAAGGGGCAGAGCGGCTCGACACCCAGCCGGTCGACCATGGTGCAGCGCAACCTGATGCCGTCCGAGACAGTCTCGGGGCAGCCGGCACGATCGCGGGCCGGACCGGAGGCGGGCGGTGCCAGGCGCGACAGCCCGCGGTCGAAGTCGGCGAGGCGGTCGAGGTCAAACATCGTCGTACACCACTTCCAGCGACTTCCGCGGGGCCGCATACTTGCCACGCATGTCGAGGTCGGACGCCGGCTCCAGCACGAAGTCCGCCCCTGTCTGGGAGGCCGAGAACAGGCCCAGAAGCCCGTCCTGGGACAGGGGCGTGGGGCGAAGGGGTGGCGCGGCGGCCACGTTTTCGGCAAGTCCGGCGAACATGTCGCCCCACGGCCCCGCCTTCGTCCCCACGATCTGATAGTTCGCCGACTTGCGGCGCAGGTCCTCGTCGGCCGGAATGCTGGCCAGCACAGGGATGTCGACCGCCTTGGCGAAAGCCGCGGCCTCGCCCGTCCCGTCGTCCTTGTTGATGACGATGCCTGCGACGCCGACGTTCCCGCCCAGCTTGCGGAAATACTCCACCGCCGAGCAGACGTTGTTGGCGACATAGAGCGACTGGAGGTCGTTCGACCCCACGATGATGACCTTCTGCGCCATGTCGCGCGCGATCGGCAGGCCGAAGCCGCCGCAGACCACGTCACCGAGGAAGTCGAGCAGGACGTAGTCGAAATCCCAATCGTGGAATCCCAGCTTCTCCAGGAGCTCGAAGCCGTGGATGATCCCGCGCCCGCCGCAGCCGCGGCCGACCTCCGGCCCGCCCAGTTCCATCGCGAAGACCCCGCCGCGCTTGAAGCAGACGTCGCCGATCTTCACCTCCTCGCCCGCCAGCTTCTTGCGGGTCGAGGTCTCGATGATCGTGGGGCAGGCCTTGCCGCCGAACAGCAGGCTGGTGGTGTCCGACTTCGGGTCGCAGCCGATCAGCAGCACGCGCTTGCCCATCTCGGCCATCATGTGGCTGAGGTTCGCGAGCGTGAACGACTTGCCGATGCCACCCTTGCCGTAGATCGCGATGATCTGCGTCTTCTTGGTGGGTTCGGCCGTCGGCACTTCCATCGTCGGCTCGGCCGCCTCGTCGCGCAGGCGCCGGTCGAAAGACGTGAGATTCGGGACGTCGAGGGTCATGGGACAGCGCTCCAGTCCAGGATCATCTTCAGGCAGGCCGGGTCGCCGAAGGCGGTCCGGTAGGCGGCGGGGGCATCGGAGGCCGGCAGGGTGTGGGTCACGAGGCCGGAGAGCGACAGTGCGCCCGCCTCGATCAGCGCGCGGGTGGCGGACAGGTCGTTCTTCGTCCACTCGGCAGCAACGCGGAACCGCGCCTCCTTCATGAAGGCGGGCGGGAAGGCGAAGCTGAGCGGCTCGGTGTAGAACCCGGCCAGCACGATCTCGCCGCCCTTCGCGATGCGGGTCACAAGGTCGTTCAGCAGCGCGCCGTTGCCCGAGGCGTCGTAGATCGCCCGGTAGTCGCGCCGCGGGTCGGCATCGGGGTGGATCACCTCGTAGCCGCGGGCCCCACCGGCGCGGTCGGCGTCGATTTCCCATACGGTCGGCGCGGGTGCGCCAGCGGCAAGGGTCAGGCGGGCCAGAAGGCGGCCGAGCACGCCGTGGCCAACGATCAGGTCTGGCATTGCGTGGGTCAGCCCCGCCATCGCGTGCCGCGCCGTCGCGGCCAGCGCCAGCAGCGCGCCTTCGGGCCCGAGGCCCGCGTCGATCCGCGTCACCCGGTCGGCCTTCGTCACGAGCCGCCGCGCGGCGCCGCCGAAGAGGCCCCGCACCTCGCCGTAGCAGTTCGCACCGGGAACGAAGACCCGCTCGCCGGGGCGGTACCCGGTCGCCGCGCCCGCCTCGACCACCTCGCCCGCGCTCTCGTAGCCCGGGACAAGCGGGTAGCCCATGCCCGGGAAGGGCGGCATCTGGCCGCTCCAGAACAGTTTTTCGGTGCCCGTGGAGATACCGGAGTGCGAGATTTCGACGACGAGGTCCCCCTCGCCGGGCGCATCGAGCCCGAGGTCACCCAGCGCCAGCGCCTTCGGTCCCTCGAGGATGACAGCCGTCGTCCGCACCTCGTCCCTCCCCCAACGCGCGATGCCCGCGACTCATCGCTTCGGCATCGATCCCAGTGTCAGCGCTGACTGTAAGCTTAACTTTACACTTTGGGATGTCAATTGCTTTTGACACCGTCGTGTCAGATCGCTCCGACATGCGGCCTGCGGGCGATCACGGCAGACGCGACGAAGGGCCGGTGCGTAGGCGCCTGCTCCACCCCGACGAACCCCGCCCGCGCCAGAAGGGCGCCGATTTCTGCGGCCGACCGGACGCGGCCGGTCCGCATGGCCATGCAGTAGAAGGCGAAGTAGGCGTCCCCTGCCCTCTCGGGCCGGTCGCCCCCCGACATCGGCTCGGCCACGATCACCCGCCCGCCCGGCGGAAGCGCTGCGAAGACCTTCGCCAGAAGGGCTGCCACGGTCTCGTCGCCGTGGTCGTAGAGCACGCGGACAAGGCTGATCGCATCGGCACCTTCGGGCAAGGGATCGTCGCGGAACGACCCGGCCACGATCTCGACCCGGTCGCGCAGTCCCGCCCGCGACAGGCGCGCCTCGGCGCCCGGCACCACGGCAGGCAG
>JALORM010000258.1 GCA_025458985.1 Paracoccaceae bacterium
AGCTTCACGAAGCCCGAGGACAGCCAGTCGTCGTCGAACTCGGCCCGCATCGCCTCGGCACGGTCGAGCTCGGACAGATCCATGTGCGGCTTGAAGTGGAACGGGACCTTGACCCGCGCCGTCAGCCGCCCCTCGCGCCTCAGCCCGTCGAGCAGCGCAAGCGTGTAGCGGTTGCCGTCCATGTTCACCATCGAGGTGATGCCGTGCCGCGCGGCCAGCGCCAGACCCGCGGCGACCTTGGCGCGGTCGATCGCCTGCTCGGCCTCGGACGGCCAGGGCGAGGGCTCTCCCCCCGTCGCGATCCCGAGGTTCAGCCGTGCCTCGCCGCCCAGCGCGATCACCGGCGCGAAGGCCTCGAACTCGCGCAACTCGCCCGTGGCCAGGCCGTCCGCGCCCATCACAACCTCGTGCCCCGGCGGGGTCGCGAGGCCCTGCAGGATGCCCGCGGCCTTCAGCGCGGCGGTGTTGGCCCAGACCGTGTGATGGTCGGCCGCGGCGATGGCCAGCGGCCGGTCGGGCAGGATCGCGTCCAGATCCTGCCGCGTCATCGGGCGGCCGATCATGGCGTAGTGCGCGCCCTGCCCCATCAGCAGGGGCCGGTCGGAATGCCGCGCGGCAAAGGCCTGCACCGCCCGCGCCAGCGCCTCGGAGCCCTCGATCCCGCCAACCTGAAGATGCGCCAGTTCAGCCCCTCCGAGAACCAGGTGCAGGTGGCTTTCGAAGAAGCCGGGCAGGATCGTGGCGCCGCGGCAGTCGATGACGCGCGTGGCGGCCCCCGTCAGCGCCTCGACCTCGCGGCGCCCTCCGACCACCGCAATGCGGTCGCCCGCAATCGCCACCGCTTCGGCGCGCGGGGCGTCGGGGTCCATCGTCAGCACGCTGGCTTCGGTCAGGATCAGGTCGGGAGTCATGGCGGGCCTCCTGCGCGTTGGCGCCACTAGAACCGACACGGCCCGTCCGGGCCAAGGGAAATCGGCCGCTTGGCCGCGCCGATCCTCCGGTTATGCTCTGCCGGGGGGAGGGGCAGATGCTGCTTCAGATTTCCATGGGCTCGGGCCTGATCCTGCTGACGATCATCGTTGCCGGGGCAAGCTTCTTCCTTCTGGAGGGACAGTTCGAACGCGCCCGCCCGTGGCTGCACCGCGAGCCGCACGGACCCAAGCAGATGCTGGTCCTGTGCCTGGCCATGGTCTGGACCCTGGCGCTGGTCACCTTCGCGACCTGGCTCTGGGCACTTGTGTTCTGGGCAGTCGGGGCCTTTCCGACGCTGGAGGCGTCGCTCTACTTCTCGCTCGTGTCCTTCACGACGCTCGGCTTCGGCGACGTCCTGCTGCCGCAGGACTGGCGCCTTCTGGCCGGCATGATTGCCGCCAACGGCCTGATCAGCATCGGCCTGACGACCGCGATCCTCGTCGAGGTCCTGCGGCAGCTGCGGCTCGGCCAGCACGAACACCAGCGGCAGCAGCGGCGCTGACCGCCGGGTCAGGGCCTGCCGGCCCTTGCCCGTACCGGGCCAATGGGTATCATCCCGGCAAACGCGGCCACCGACGGTTGGCCCATGGAACGGAGCCCAGCGCAGATGCCCATCCCCGTGCCCGAGACCGAGATCGTCTCCACCTGGAAGGTGGCCTGCGACGGCGGCGAGGGCGCGCTGGGCCATCCGCGGGTCTGGCTTGCGATCCCCGAGGACATGGGCTGGGTCGAATGCGGCTACTGCGACAAGCGCTTCGTCCACGAAAGCGCAGCCGACAAGGCGGCGGGCTGAAGCAGCGCTTGCGGCATTACTGAGTTTATGTGAGTTTATCTAGATCTGATAAACCACGGAAAGCTTGATAACAATGGACCCTCGAAGGAACCCTTTCGTCCCAGGGGCCGGTGTACGTCCCCCCGAATTCGCGGGTCGGGAAGCTCTGGTTGAGCAGGCGTCTGTTTCGTTTGATCGCGTAAAGTCCGGTTTCCACGCCAACTCCATCATGCTGTTGGGCCTACGCGGCGTCGGCAAGACTGTTCTGCTGAACGCGCTGCACGACGACGCAAAGACGAAGGGTTTCGAGACGCTGAAGATTGAGGTTCCCGACAGCGCTGGCGGACACCTCGCGCGTCTTCTCGTGCCGGGGCTGTCGATCGTTCTGAGAAGGTTGAACCACGTTGCGGCTGCAGAAGAGAAGCTCCGCCTTGCGGGGGCAGCTCTACGCAACTTCGCGTCCATATTCCGGGTCGAGTACGAGGGTTTCAGCTTCGGAGCCACTCCTTCGACGCCCGACGGTTCCAGCGGAGACCTCGAGGCCGATCTCCCCGAAGTCCTGCGGCTGGTCTGCGAAGCTGCGGCCGCAAGGGGCCGAGCCATTGGGATATTCATTGATGAGGTGCAGTACCTTTCCGAGAAGGAGCTTTCGGCCTTGGCGCGTTCGCTTCACGAAGCGGCACAATCCGGCTTCCGCCTAATCGTCGTCGGCGCAGGCCTTCCGCAGATCGCCGCACTTATCGGCGATGCGAAATCCTATGCCGAGCGGTTGTTGCTCTTTCCCGAGGTCGGGCCGCTGTCGCCGGAAGCCGCAAGAAAAGCTTTGCACGACCCCATCGAGCGACAGGGCGAGCAGGCCGAGGAAGGCGCACTGGACGAGATCGTGTGTGCCACGCAAGGGTATGCCTACTTCTTGCAGACGTGGGGAAAGTTCGCGTGGGACGAAGCAGACGGCAGTCCGATCACCCGCCTCGACGTTCAGCGGGCGTTGCCATCGATCCTCAACTACCTTGACGAAAGCTTCTTTCGGGTGCGCTTCGACAGGTGCACCCAGGCGGAACAGCGTTACCTCCGCGGGATGGCGGAACTCGGACCTGGGCCGCACAGGACCGGCGACATCGCACAAGTGCTAGGCGTTAGCAGTAGCCAGGTGGCGCCAGTCCGCAAGCGATTAATCGACCTCGGCATGATCTATTCCCAGCGACATGGAGAAACGGCATTCACCGTCCCACTGTTCGATCAGTTCATGAAACGCGCAATCCCCGTCCTGGAACCGCATTTGCCGCGGAGGAGGACCGGCGCATGACCTTCGGCAAGGGCCATCACCTGCACCTGATCGACGGCTCGTCGTTCATCTTCCGCGCTTACCACGCGCTGCCGCCGCTGACGCGCAAGTCCGACGGGCTGCCCATCGGCGCGGTGGCGGGCTTCTGCAACATGCTGTTCCGCTACATCGACGGGACCGGGTCGGGCTCGAACGGGGGCGAGGCGACGCATGTGGCGGTCGTGTTCGACAAGGGATCTCATACCTTCCGCAACGACCTCTACGACCTCTACAAGGCCAACCGAGAGGAGATGCCCGAGGACCTGCGCCCGCAGATCCCGCTGACCCGCGAGGCGACGCGCGCCTTCAACGTGGCCTGCCTGGAGCAGGAGGGCTACGAGGCCGACGACATCATCGCGACGCTCGCCTGCCAGGCCCGCGACGCGGGCGGCAAGGTCACCATCATCTCGTCCGACAAGGACCTGATGCAGCTGATCGGCGGCGGCATCGTCATGTTCGACGCGATGAAGAACAAGGTGATCGACGTGGCCGAGGTCGAGGAGAAGTTCGGCGTCGGGCCCGATCGCGTCGTCGACATCCAGGCGCTGGCCGGCGACAGCGTCGACAACGTGCCCGGCGCGCCCGGTATCGGCGTCAAGACCGCCGCACTTCTCATCAACGAATACGGCGATCTGGAGACGCTTCTCGCCCGGGCGGGCGAGATCAGGCAGGACAAGCGCCGCCAGACGCTGATCGACTTCGCCGACCAGATCCGGCTGTCGAAGAAGCTGGTGCAGCTTGACTGCGCGATGCCGGTCGAGGCGACGCTGGACGAGCTGGAAGTGCGCGAGCCCGACCCCGCCGCGCTGATGGACTTCCTCGCGCGGATGGAGTTCCGCACGCTGACCAAGCGCATCGCCGACA
>JALORM010000259.1 GCA_025458985.1 Paracoccaceae bacterium
CAGATGGGCGGGTCGGACCAGTGGGGCAACATCGTCAACGGCATCGACCTGACGCGGCGGGTGGACGACGCCGAGGTCTTCGGGCTGACCTCGCACCTGCTGACCACGTCGGACGGCAAGAAGATGGGCAAGACGGCGCAGGGCGCGGTCTGGCTCAACCCCGAGATGCTGAGCCCCTACGAATTCTGGCAGTACTGGCGCAACACCACCGATGCCGACGTGGGCCGGTTCCTCAAGCTCTACACCGAGCTTCCGGTCGCCGAATGCGATCGCCTGGGCGCGCTGGGCGGGGCCGAGATCAACGAGGCGAAGAAGGTGCTGGCGGGCGAGGTCACCGCGCTGGCCCACGGCCGCGCCGCGGCCGAGGCCGCCGAGGCGACCGCCCGCGAGGTCTTCGAGAGGGGCGGCGTGGGCGACGACCTGCCCACCCTGATGCTGAGCGCCGCCGAGGTGGAGGGCGGCATCACGCTCGCGCAGCTCTTCGTGCGGTCAGGACTGGCCGGCCGCGACCGACCCCGGCCAGATGTTCGACGCAGCCAGCCTCGCCGCGCCGCTGAAGCTGACCGCCGGCCGAAAGCGCCATGCGCTGGTGATGATCGAAGGCTGACGGTCGCAGGGTCGTGCCCCGATCCTTCTGCGAAGGATCCGACGCCCGGCCCGCCCCTTAGCGCCCGAGCGCCCCGGTTGCACGGGCCACTCGCGGCGCCCCGGCGCCCGGCAGCCGGATGTCGCGGACCGGCGAGCCGAGGGCCGGGCGTCAGTCCCTGACCGTCACCTTCACCATGTAGTCGGGGTCCGGGACCACGCCGTTGGCCGCCGGGTCGCCCTGCTTGATCGCGTCCACCACGTCCATGCCGATGATCACCCGGCCGACGGCGGTGTAGGACCCGTCGAGATGGGCGGCCGGTTCGAGCATGATGAAGAACTGGCTGTTCGCCGTGTCGGGCAGCGCGCTCCGCGCCATGCCGACCACCCCGCGCTCGAACCGGATGTCGGAAAACTCGGCCGGCAGGTCGGGCAGCTCCGATCCGCCCATCCCGGCCTGCGACAGGTCTTCGAGCGAGCGCCTGCCGAATTCCACGTCTCCGGTCTGGGCCATGAATCCCGGGATGACCCGGTGGAACACCACCCCGTCATACGCGCCCTCGCGGGCGAGCGTCACGATCCGCTCCACATGCAGGGGGGCGCGGTCCTCGAAGAGGTCGATCTCGAACTGGCCAAAGGTGCGGCCCTCGACATCGATCACCAGGTTCGGGCCGGGGCCGTCCTCGATCCCCCGCATCGTGTTGAGCGAGGGCCAGAGCAGCCAGGTCGCGACCAGCCCGGCGCCGATCACCGCGAAGGCGGCGCCAAAGGCCTTGGCGTCATCCATCGCCTTCCACCGTCACGGTCACCATCCGGTCGGGGGATGCCGGCGGCTCGCCGCGGGCGATGGCGTCGACCACCTCCATCCCTTCGACGACGCGGCCGAAGACCGTGTACTGGCCGTTGAGGAAGCTGCCGTCGGCGAACATGATGAAGAACTGGCTGTTGGCCGAATCCGGGTTCTGCGCCCGGGCCATTCCCACGGTGCCGCGCACGAAGGGCTCGGCCGTGAACTCGGCCGGGATGTCGGGGCGTTCCGAGCCGCCCATCCCCGCCCGCCCGAGATCGCCGTCCGCCCGGCCGAACTGCACATCGCCGGTCTGGGCCATGAAGCCCTCGATCACCCGGTGGAACACGACCCCGTCGTAGGCGCCTTCGCGCGCCAGTGCGACGATCTGCTCGACATGGCGCGGCGCGAGGTCGGGCAGGAGGTCGATCACGACCCGGCCGTTGGCCTGTCCCGCAACCTCGATCACCAGGTTCGGGCCGGGGCCGTCCTCCTGCGCCAGGGCCGGGGAAAGCGCGCCCGGGGCGACCGCCAGCGTCAGCGCAAGAGCCAGTTTGCGAAGCATCCGATGTCCTTTCGAAACCTGCGTCGTCGCCGGTTGTTCCCGGCTTTTGCGCCCCCGTCAACCGCCAGACGTGCCGCCTCAGCCGTCAACCGCCGGCGCGGCGCCCGGTCCAGCGGTAGCCGCCTTCGGGACGGTCGTGCGGCTTGGGCAGGCTGTAGTCGTACCAGCTGCCCTCGAAGGCCAGGAGCGCGGGGTCGAAGCGGACCACCAGTGTCCCGCTGCCGTAGGCGTCGTTCCACCGGCAGCGCAGCACCGGCGCGGCGAAGGCGCAGCCGGTCAGGGTGCCGCTGGCCGGCTGCGTGGCGTCGACATAGTCGTAGCGTCCCGTGATCCGGCCGTCGGCGCCGACCATCAGGACGGTCGTTCCGGGCAGGTCGTAGCCGGCCGACCAGATGATCCCGCGGTATTCGCCCGCAAGCCCGGGGTCGGCCTGCGCCGCGCCGGCCGACGCGGCGAGACCGATGAGAACGGCAAGGGCGTGGGCGAAGGGGGCGATCATCGGGCGCAAGGCACGTCTCCGGTCCGGTGTCCGATCCGATCCATGCCGTGCCCCTCGCCGTCTGATCCGCCGAGCCCTACGACGCGTCCGCCGCGACCTTCACGCTCAGCATCCGGTCGGGGTTCGCCGGCGGCTCGCCCCGGGTGATGGCATCGACGTGCTCCATCCCCGCGATTACCCGGCCGTAGACCGTGTACTGCCCGTTCAGGAAGTGGTTGTCGGTGAAGTTGATGAAGAACTGGCTGTTGGCCGAGTTGGGGTTGGACGAGCGCGCCGCGCCCAGCGTGCCGCGATCATGCGGGATTCGGCTGAACTCGGCCGGCAGGTCGGGCATGTCGGACCCGCCCGTGCCCGCCATGCGGATGTTGAAGCCCTGCGCGGCGTTGCCGTTCGCGACGTCGCCGGTCTGCGCCATGAATCCTTCGATCACACGGTGGAACACCACGTTGTCGTAAGCGCCCGCCCGGGCCAGCGCCTTCATCCGCTCGCAATGCTTCGGCGCGATGTCGGGCATCAGCTCGATCGTCACGGTGCCGCCCTTCAGCTCCATCAGGATGGTGTTCTCGGGGTCATTGATCTCGGGCATCGATATTTCCTCGTCATGTCGGTGTCGGCGGGAACCTAACGCCCCCGGCGCGCGTCGGAAAGGGCAATCCACGGCCGCGGTTGACCTTGCCGCCCGCATCGGCTGAATGGGGCGACCCCCGCGCCCACCCCGGTGCGGGGCGCGCGGTGCATGAGGAGCGAGACATGGGCTGGAAGACCCTCGACGACATCGACCTGGCCGGAAAGGCCGTTCTCGTCCGCGTGGACATCAACGTGCCAGTCGAGAACGGGCGCGTGACCGACGCGACTCGGATCGAGCGCATCGTGCCCACCGTGAAGGACATCCTCGCCAGGGGCGGCAAGCCGATCCTGCTTGCGCATTTCGACCGCCCGAAAGGCAAGGTCGTGCCCGAGATGTCGCTCCGTCAGGTCCTGCCGGCGCTCGAGGAGGCGCTGGGTCAGCCGGTCCGCTTCGCCGACGACTGCGTGGGGCTCGACGCCAAGCGGGCGGCGGCGGATCTCGGCGAGGGCGAGGTTCTCCTGATGGAAAACACCCGTTTCCACGCCGAGGAAGAGAAGAACCACCCGACATTCGCGGCGGCCCTCGCCGCGCTGGGCGAGGTCTATGTCAACGATGCCTTCTCGGCCGCGCACCGGGCTCATGCCTCGACGGAAGGCATCGCCCGGCTTCTGCCTTCGGCGGCGGGGCGGCTGATGGAGGCCGAGCTCAAGGCGCTGGAGGCCGCGCTCGGCACGCCGCAGCGCCCGGTCGTCGCGGTGGTGGGCGGCGCCAAGGTGTCGACCAAGCTCGACCTTCTGGGCAACCTCGTCGCAAAGGTCGACCACCTTGTGATCGGCGGCGGTATGGCCAACACCTTCCTCGTGGCACAGGGGGTGGAGGTCGGCACCTCGCTGGCCGAGCGCGACATGGCGGCAACCGCGCTGGAGATCCTTGCCAAGGCGAACGAGGCGGGCTGCGCCGTGCACCTGCCCGTCGACGTGGTCGTCGCGGCCGAGTTCCGCGCCGGCGCCGAGGCGCAGACGCTGCCTGCCGGAGCCTGCCCGCCCGACCGCATGATCCTCGACGCCGGGCCCGAGACGGTGGCCGCCATCGGCGCGGTGTTCGAGGCCAGCCGCACGCTGATCTGGAACGGTCCGCTCGGCGCCTTCGAGATCGAGCCCTTCGACCGGGCCACCATGGCGGCCGCGCGGAAGGCGGCAGACCTCACGCGCGAGGGCCGGCTGACAAGCGTTGCCGGCGGCGGCGACACGGTCGCGGCCCTGAA